>CALHCQ010000074.1 GCA_937936645.1 uncultured Algibacter sp. | reverse complement strand
ACTTGTTAAAATTTTACCAGAAAATCAAAATAAAATATTTTTTAGCGACAATGGCTCCACATCTGTAGAGATAGGCATAAAAATGGCCTTGCAATATCATTTTAATAAAGGAGAAAAACGTCATGTTTTATTAGCTTTCGAAGATGGTTTTCATGGCGATACCTTTGGTGCTATGAGTGTTTCGGGTTTATCGGTATATAATGGGCCGTTCGAAGATTTCTTTATTGATGTAAAACGCATACCAGTACCTAATGGTACAAACGATCTCGAAATTTTAAATAAATTAGAAGATATTGTCTCTAATAACGCTATTGCAGGTTTTGTTTACGAACCTCTTGTGCAAGGTGCTGCTGCCATGAAAATGCATAAAGCAAAAGGGTTAGAATCTATATTAAAATTTTGCAAAGCTCATAATATTATTACCATTGCCGATGAGGTTATGACAGGTTTTGGAAAAACAGGAAAATACTTTGCGTCTTTACACCTTAATACAAAGCCAGATGTTATGTGTTTAAGTAAAGCGCTAACAGGGGGTTTACTACCCATGGCTATTACGAGCTGTACACAAGATATTTACGAAGCCTTTTATAGCGACGATATGGGAAAAGGGCTTTTTCACGCACATACCTATTCTGCCAATCCTTTGTCTTGTACAGCGGCTTTAGCTAGTGTTACTTTGTTACAAACTCAAGAAATACAAGATAATATCGAGCGTATTATAAAATCGCACGAGCAGTTTGGTGCGTATATAAAAACACATGCTAAAGTAAAATCGATAAGGCAAACCGGTGTTATTTTTGCTCTAGATTTAAATGTAGAAATGTCTCGCTATGGCGGATTAAGAGATAAGTTGCTTAATTTTTTTATGAATCGCGGTGTCTTTCTTCGTCCCTTAGGAAGTACAATTTACATACAAGCACCTTATGTTATTACAACCAAACAACTAGAAAAAATATACACGGTTATAGAGCAAGCTTTAAATGATATTTAATTGTTATGAGTAAGCAAAAAAAACAATGAAAGAATTAATTGAACAAATAAATAAACAACATGAAATTGATAAAAAAAAAGAACTTAAAAATAATTCTGAATTAATTAATCAATTCATACAGTTTTGTAAAAAAAAGAAAATTATTCTTACTTCAGATAACTTTGATTATATACAAACAATTGGAATTATAGCAACTTATCCTGATTTATTGAATAAGTTAAATACCCAACTTGAAAAAAATGATGAAGAATTAATTTGTTGTAAAATCTTAAAAAAGTACTATGCAAAAAAATCAATGTATAGTGGCTTATTATTTGAAAATAATTATGCAGCAATGGCACATCCTTTTTTTCGAAGAAATTTTAATTCAATTGCTAATTTCTCTTCAGGGTTCATTGAGCTATTTTGGAAAACTACAGACACTAATATTGACTTTTACATCACTTTAGATCCTAATAGAGTCAGAATTGATATAAATGGATCTACATATTTGGAAAAAGACAAATGGTATGGGCCAAAATTCAATAAAAATATAGAAGAAATACCAAATGAGGTAGTTAAATTGAGACCTAAGCCAAACTTAGGAGGATTATCAACTTCATTTTTCTACAATGACATTTATTCTCTTGATATTAAGTGGACAGAAAATAAAGGGATAAAGATATTTCATGCAGAAGAATTTTATAATGAAAATTTAACTGTAATCTTTAATGGAATAAAATATTTACCTGTGAAATATATACATGCTGAATATGATATTAGCCTTAAAAAGTTCAGGCATTTTGATGGGGCAATTCATTTATATTTAGAAGATGAATATTATCAACGAAGGGAAACAGATTTAAATTTTAATGAAAAAATTTCTAAACATATTAAATCAAAAACTTTTAAGATATTCAAAATGAATAATAATATTTCAACTGAAACTTGGTTGGAATTTACTAGTAATTTCTTTTCTGGAAATCCATTAATACATGAATATTTTGAAGGTAAAATCCCTGATTATATTACTAATATTACAAACCAACTTGATAAAAAAGTCAACACATAACAACGTGTATATTCATCGTTAGTTTCTAGCTTATTCGGTAAAGCTATAGTAAATTTTCTATTTAGCTAATTTTAGTGCTTAAGTACGCAAATGAAACATATAAATAAACGTTATAGGCAATTAAAGCTCCAGTTTTACAAATAAACTTATTTTAGTTCCATTTGCGCATTTGGTTTGATTATTGTTACCTTTAAGAGATTAATAATTATAATGAAGCTAAAAAAACTATCACTCCGTACGCGTATATTTATAGCCATGATACTGCTTGTATTATTGGCATCGGTATTAATTGCCACCGTTGCTATATACCAGTATAGAGAAGAAACTATAGATTACCACAGGCAAAGGTTAGAACGTAAAGAGCAAAATATAAAAGCCGATCTTAAAAACTTTATGCGAGGCCCATATAATACATGGGAAATAAAAACCGAAAACATCCCTTATATTTTTAAAGATGAAATATATAGTACAGCCGACATACATAAACTAGAAATTAAGCTTTACGATTTAGATGGCTCTTTTTTAATGTCTTCTAAAGCAGATTTTAAGCTTAATAAGGAAGAAAAATGTATTGATACCGAAATTTTAAATCAAGTATCCAATACCCCAGAGCATCGTTTTGTAGATAAAAATATACTAGAGAATGAAACCATACAATCGTCTTACAGTTATATATACGATTTAAAGTTTAAACCCCTTGCTATTTTAAAACTACCGTATTTGCAAAATGATAATTTTTTATCAAAAGAGCTTAACGAGTTTTTAGAACGTATTACTTATGCTTATCTTTTTGTATTAGTTATTGCGGTTGCCATTGCTTTTTTCTTGTCTAAATACATTACAAAATCATTAAAAACAATAAGCGATAAAATTAATGCCACACGTTTAGAGCGCACTAACGAGCGTATTGATATAAAAAATGCAAGCGAGGAAATTTCTACCCTAGTAAGTTCGTACAACAGTATGGTGGACCAGCTAGAAGAAAGTGCTGTAAAGTTGGCCACTAGCGAGCGCGAACAAGCTTGGCGAGAAATGGCAAAACAAGTCGCACACGAAATAAAAAACCCTTTAACGCCCATGCGATTAACGGTTCAAAATTTTCAACGTAAGTTTAATCCAGAAGATGAAGCAATACATTTAAAAGTAGACGAGTACAGCAAAACACTTATTCAACAAATCGATACTATGAGTGCTATTGCATCTGCGTTTTCAAACTTCGCAAAAATGCCTGCTCAAAAAAATGAAACATTAAATGTTGCAGAAATTGTAAAACTAGCGTTAGATATTTTTAATGAAGACTATATTGTCTTTAATACCAATAAAGAAGCCATTATAGCCAAGCTAGATAGAACACAATTAATACGTGTTGTAACAAATTTGGTAAAAAACAGTATACAGGCAATGCCAGAGGGCGTCGATCCTAGAATAGAGGTCTATGTGGGGTCTGTAGATAATTTTGTTATTATTACAGTATCAGACAATGGATCGGGAGTGCCAGAAGAGCATGTAGACAAAATTTTCGAACCAAAATTTACTACAAAAACAAGTGGCATGGGGCTTGGCCTAGCTATGGTTAAAAACATTATAGAAACCTATAAAGGTAGAATTACTTTTACTACAGAGAAAGATAAAGGCACCGTGTTTAAGGTAATGTTTCCTAAAGCTTAAAATTAATACATAACGTTTAAACAAGTTATTATGAGTTACAATAATATTTACACAAATACTAAAAATAGTATAACAACAATAACTGTAAATCGTTTAACCAAGTTGAACGCTTTAAATAAGGAAACAATTAACGAGCTACATGAGGCTTTTAAATTAGCCGATTTAGATAAAAACACCCGCGTAATTATTATTACTGGAGTAGGAGAGAAAGCCTTTATTGCTGGTGCAGATATAAGCGAATTTTCAAATTTTGATGATAAGCAGGGAGAGGCACTTGCAAAAAAGGGTCAAGATATTCTGTTTAATTTTATAGAACAATTATCTACACCTGTTATAGCGGCCATTAATGGTTACGCGCTTGGTGGCGGTTTAGAGCTTGCTATGGCATGCCATTTTAGAGTAGCAAGTGTCAATGCTAAAATGGGCTTGCCAGAGGTGTCTTTAGGGCTTATACCTGGTTATGGTGGTACACAGCGATTACCTAAACTTATTGGTAAAGGTCGTGCTTTAGAGCTTATAATGACTGCTAGTATGATAGATGCTAATACTGCTTTAAATTATGGTTTGGTAAACTACGTAAAGCCTTTAGAAGAGTTATTGCCTTTTTGTGAAACTATTGCGGTAAAAATTTCTAAAAATTCTACAACAGCCATAGCAGCAGCTATTACAGCCGTTAATGCTAGTTATAAAAATGAAATAAATGGTTTTGATATTGAAATAAATGCGTTTGGTAAATGCTTTAACACTAAAGATTTTAAAGAAGGTACAACGGCTTTTTTAGAAAAACGAAAACCAAATTTTTACTAGTAAATTATTAAATAAAAAAAGAGCTTATCTTTTAAAATAAGCTCTTTTTGGTTTAATAATGTTTTTGCTTTAGTTTATAGTTTCTGTGTAAGTAGAACCTTCTGTAGTTAAAGCAATTCTATACTTACCTTTTTCTTTGCTTTTTAAATTTAATACTTTACCAATTTCTTTCGTGTTATAAACCGTTTCGCTGTATATTAGTTTTTCACTATTTGGTTTGTCGAAGCTTTCAAAGTAAACGCTAATACTTACTGGTTCTAGATTTAAATTAAGCTTTGTAATATAAGCTAAGTTATCTTTTACTCGTATAACGGGTTTGTAAGATACTTTTTCTAAGTCTTTATTAAATGTAATGGTTTTTACGTCTACAGTAAATGGCATTGTTTTAATTTCTGTGTCAGTACTTAATCTAAAAGCATAAGTTCCTTCAGGTAGTACTGCTAAATCAAATCCTTTGGCATATGTACCAGATTTTTTAATGCGCTCTTCATATAATAAGATACCAGACTCATCTAAAATAGAGAGTTGATCACCTTTTTTTACATCATTTAAAATTAAAGCTGCTTTTTTAGTATCCTTCTTTATTATAGATACGAAAGACTCTTTTGCTAAACTTAGCATAGAAACAAACATTGCTACTACTACTAATCCTTTTCTTGTGATTTTGATTGCATTTTTCATAATTTTAAGTTTTTATGATTCTATGCTTCAAAGTTACATGCTATTTAAATGATGTAAGTATCTGATTTTTACTCATTTATATAGTATATTATCTGTTAAATTAATGTAAACTAAAAAAATTAAAATGCTGATAATCAAGTGTTTAAGTTTTTATAATTATGCTATATTAACTCAATACTAATTAGTATTAACCTTTTTAGTCTCTAAATAAGTTTGGCTTAAGGTAATAAAGTTGATGTATTTTATCTTTTTTTTGTGATA
This sequence comes from uncultured Algibacter sp., assembly GCA_937936645.1. Taxonomy (GTDB): domain Bacteria; phylum Bacteroidota; class Bacteroidia; order Flavobacteriales; family Flavobacteriaceae; genus Postechiella. The sequence continues at coordinate 6,312 of CALHCQ010000074.1, read as the reverse complement.
TTCAGTTATTTAGCGTCTGTTTAAGCTGAAGTTTATATAAACAAAAAAAGACTTTACAAAATGTAAAGTCTTTTTTAAGCTCCTTCTCTTGGGCTCGAACCAAGGACCCTCTGATTAACAGTCAGATGCTCTAACCAACTGAGCTAAGAAGGAGTGTTGCCGTTAAGCGATTGCAAATATATAATTTTTTAGTAAATGTGCTATTAAAATTTTAAAAAAAATCTAATTTTTTAAAATTAAAGTATAAAAAAATCCTAATCAAAAAATTGATTAGGATTTAGTTGGCCCACTAGGGCTCGAACCTAGACTCTTCGGTACCAAAAACCGACGTGTTGCCAGTTACACCATGGGCCATTCGTGTAATTCGAGTGCAAATTTAAGACTTATTTTAATGTTTGCAAGTTTTTTTTTAAAAAAAATGTATTTTCATTCTTTTTTTATTTTAGTTTAAGTGTTTTTGGCTTTAAATCAGCAAGTTATAGGTGTTTGCTGTTTTTGTTTAATAATGTTAAGTCTAATATAATTTTAAGCCTTATTACATATTTATTATTAAATTCGCGAAAGCAAATCAAAGATATTTACATGACACAGTTTAATTTTAAAAAGTGGAACACTATTCTAGGATGGTTCACGTTTTTAATCGCATTTATAACATATAGTTTAACTGTAGAGCCTACCGTTAGTTTTTGGGATGCTGGCGAATATATTTTAACATCAGCCAAATTACAAGTAGGTCACCCACCGGGAGCGCCGTTTTTTCAAATGTTAGGTGCTTTTTTCTCCATATTTGCATTGCAACCAGACCAAGTTGGTTTAATGATGAACATGATGAGTGCAGCCTCTAGTGCTTTTACCATTTTGTTTATGTTCTGGACCATTACTTTGCTATTAAAAAAAATGGTTACTACAAATCAAGAATTAACAAAACATCAATATATTGCTATTTTAGGTAGTGGTTTTGTAGGCGGTCTTGCTTTTACTTTTACAGATTCATTTTGGTTTAATGCTGTAGAAACCGAAGTTTATGCTATGGCTACCTTAATTATGTCTGCGCTTTTTTGGTTAGGATTACGTTGGGAACAAGATATGCACGAACCACGTGGTAACCGTTGGCTCGTACTTATTGCTTTTGTAATAGGATTGTCTTTTGGAGTTCATTTTATGGGTTTGCTAACAATACCAGCTATTGGGTTGTTGTACTATTTTAAAAATTATAAAGAAGTTACAGTAAAAGGTTTTATTGTAGCAAACATAGCTTCTGTGGCTGTACTTTTGTTTGTGTTTAAATTATTAGCGCCTAATATTCTTAAGATTTTTTCTGTTTCAGAAATCTTTTTTGTAAACAGTGTCGGTTTACCATTTAACTCTGGGTCTATTATTGCAGGACTTGTTTTGGTTGGGGCTATTATATTTGGCTTACGTTATACAAGGCAAAAAAACTACATACATTTAAATACAAGTATATTGTGTATTACTTTTGTAATTATTGGTTTTTCTACTTGGTTAATGTTGCCAATACGCGCCAATGCAAATGTTGTTATTAACGAAAACAACCCCTCTAGTGCTAGAGAACTTTTAGCTTATTATAATTTAGAGCAGTACCCAGAAACGCACTTGTTTTACGGGCCTCAGTTTACAGATCAATATGCTTATTTAGATGATAAAACACCGTATGTAGACGATAAACCTAAGTACGAAAAAGACAAAGAAAAAGGTAAGTATGTTATTGTTAACAACTGGAAAAAAGCCAAACAAAACTACAACTCTAAACATGCCTCTTTTTTACCACGTATGTGGAGTACAGAGCATGCCGAAAATTATATGATGTTCTCTGGTTTTCTAAATTTTAAACTCAAAGCAGATTACCGATTAGAAAATCAACTTATAAAAATTGTAAAAGATTTCAAAAAAAATGTGGCTAGAGGTAATGTAGATTATGATGGGTATCATAATTTCTTAAAACAATACCAACAATATATAGACATCGAAAAGCCATCGCTTTGGGATAATGTTAAATATATGATTGAATATCAATTAGGATACATGTATTGGCGTTATTTTATGTGGAATTTTACAGGTAGACAAGATGATATACAGGGGCGCTACGATAATCACGGTAACTGGTTAAGCGGAGTTAAATTTATAGATGAAGCGCATTTAGGCTTGCCTCAAGAAAACCTTCCTTCCGATGCTAAAAACAATAAAGGCAGAAACACGTATTACTTCTTGCCACTTATTTTAGGGTTAATTGGTGTGTTTTTCTTATTCAATTCCGATAAAAAACGATTTTGGGTTATGCTTGTATTTTTTCTTTTTACAGGAATAGCGATACAAGTATATACCAATGTTCGTCCTTTCGAGCCTAGGGAAAGAGACTACTCTGTAGTAGGTTCTTTTTACGTATTTGCCCTATGGATTGGATTTGGTGTGTATGCTGTTTTCGATGGTTTAAAAAAACATATCCCTCAAAAAATTGCTGCGCCATTAGTTACTGTAGTATGTTTGCTTTTAGTGCCTTTTATTATGGCGACAAATAATTGGGACGACCACGACAGGTCTGGTAAATACACAGCGCGCTCTATGGCCAAAAAATATTTAGACTCTTGCGAGAAAAACGGTATACTATTTTCTATTGGAGACAACGATACCTTTGCTTTATGGTATGCTCAAGAAATAGAAGGTTATAGAACCGATGTACGTGTTGTAAATACAAGTTTATTTCAAACCGATTGGTACATAGACCAAATGAAGCGAAAGGCTTACGAGAGTGACCCAGTGCCATCGCAATTAAAACATAAAGATTACCGATATGGGACTAACGATTATGTAAGAAAACAAGTGGTTATTAAGGATACATTAGAAGTTAAAGAATTTTTAGATTTTGTATCGAGCGATAACCCTAAAACAAAATATAAATATATTTTGCAACAAGATCCAAGGGCAGATATATCTAAGTATAGAAGCCAAGATTTAAATGTAGGTTATTTGCCAACCGAATATTTAAGGTTACCTGTTAATAAAGATAACGCGTTAAAATACGGTATTGTAAAACCAAAAGATGCAGACAAAATAGTATCGCATATCGATATTAAAATTAAGCAAAGTGCCATTTATAAAAATAGACTTTTAATGCTAGATATTGTTGCCAATAATGATTGGAAACGCCCAATATATTTTACAGGAGGAAGCTTTGGTGAGGACGATTATATATGGATGAAAGATTACTTGCAATTAGATGGTATGTGCTATAAATTGGTACCTATATATACACCTGTAGATAAAGAAAACCCTTTTGATATGGGGCGTGTAGATTCTAGTATTATGTACCAGAAGGTTAAAAATTGGGGATGGGGTAATAGTGGTAGTCCTGATATTTATCATGATGTAGAAACACGTAAAAACTCAATATCATACCGAAGTAATTTAGCACGTTTAATAGAACAACTTGCATCCGAAAACCAGATGGAAAAAGCTGAAGAGGTGGCCGATATAGCCATGAAAAACATGCCTGTAGAGTACTTTGGTTATTATACTTTATTAGAGCCTTATATAGATGCTTACTACGTGGTTGGTAATCAAGAAAAAGCGCAAGCTTTATTTAAACAGGTTGCAAAAAAATACCAAGAAAACTTAAGCTATTATAGCAGTGTGCCTGTTAACAGTCAAGAGCGTTTGTTCGAAGATATTTATACCGATATACAGCGTTATAAAGGCTTGGTGGATGTTTTGGTAAAGCATGATAAAAAGTTTGCTGAGGCCGAGGGTGCTTATTTTAACGATTACTTAAAACTGTTTCGTCATTTTTATGGAGGTGAAGACCTTGAGTAAGATAAGTGAATAAAAATGACTTTAGTTCCTGTAAAAACGCCCAAACTAATTAAGAAAATATTCTCAAATTATGTTTGGGATGTTAAAGGCAATCAAAAAGTGATTTATTTAACTTTTGATGATGGGCCAACACCAGAAATTACGACATGGACCTTAGATATATTACAGCAATATCAAGCTAAAGCTACTTTTTTTTGCATAGGGAATAATATACAAAAGCATCCAAATATTTTTAAACAAATACTAGCACAAGGTCATGCTGTGGGTAACCATACTTTTAACCATGCACAGGGGTTTAAAACACAAACCGATGTTTATTTAAATGAAGTAGCGCAAACGCAAAACCTTATAAACTTAAGCAAGCAAAACGCTGGGGCGTTTAGTAAAAGTAAACTGTTTAGACCACCGTTTGGTAAAATAAAAAACAGCCAAGGTAAAGCACTTTTAGCATTGGGTTACAAAATAATTATGTGGGATATTTTAAGTTTCGATTGGAAAACTAAAGTTACTAAACAAGCCTGTTTAAGCCATGTAATTACTAAAACAGGCAGTGGTAGTATTGTGGTTTTTCACGACAGTGTTAAAGCATCAAAAAATATGCAATATGCACTACCTAAATTTTTAGAGTTTTTTTCTAAAAAGGGTTATGTTTTTAAATCTTTATAGTTAAAATTTATACCATTTTAACATTAATGTCTTCATTAATATAAATTAAAATTCTTTTAGAAACGTTTAGTTGCATCGCCTCAAGTGCATCTTGGTATAATTGCAATTGTTGCTCATGTTTTTTGTCTTCTTTACCTGTTTTATAATCTATAATTATAGCTTCTTTGTTGCTGTTTACAACCACGCGATCTGGTCTTAAAACAAATCCTCCTTTTGTAATAATATCTCTTTCGTTATAAATTGTAAAATGATCACCGTAGTAAGCTTTTAGCAAAGGGTGATTTACTATAAGCTCAATTTTTTGTTTTAAAATTAAGGCTTGTTCTTTATTAATTAACGCTTTGTTTACATAATGCAGCAAGGCATCATCTATATCGTTAGTGGTGTTTACAAGCGACATAATATTGTGTATAAGGTTTCCTTTTTCTATGGCGGCCTCTTGTTTTGTGTCCCACAAATACCCAGAATTCGTTACCACTTTTATATTGTGTTTTTCTTTATCTGTAGATATAAATTCGCTTTGTACTTGTGTGCTATTATCTTTTTTAGGTTGTGCTACATAAGATGTTATGTCGCCAAAGGTGTAGCAATTTTGGTTGCTGTCCCAAACGTTTAATTGTTTTAAATAATTTATAAATAAGCCAGAGTATTTCTTGCTGTTAACAACACCTTTATCGGTAATGTCTTTTAGTGTAATAATGTAGAGTTGTTGTACAGGCCGTGTAAGCGCCACATATAGTAAATTAATATGATCTAATTCAATTTCAGATTGATGTGCAGTGTATATTTCTAATCCGGTAGCACCGAAATTTTCAAAGTCTTTATTATAGTTAAGCAGTGTGTTTTCAAAACCATTAAATTTTGTTTTATCTAACGGAAACCAAACTTTAGGCTCTATTTCTTTATAAATATCTAGATCGGCAAAAGGAAAAATAACGACAGGAAATTCTAGTCCTTTCGATTTATGAATGGTCATTATTTGCACAGCATTTTTACCTTTTGGTGTTACAATGCTTAAATTGTCTTTCTTTTTATCAAAATAAGATAAAAACTCTGCTAAATTAGATTCTTTTTTATGTGTAAAATCGAGTACTAAATCTAAATAAAATTGCACGTATGCGTTAGATTTTGGTACCAAGTTAAAACTGCGTACAACAGTTTCTGCAAGATCGTAAAGCGCTAGTTGTAGTAGTTTGTTGGGATCTATAAAAATATTAAAAGTTTCGAAACTCTTAAATAAATCTTGATTGTTTAATGCGATGTGTGTAACAAAAAAGTGATGCTTGTCTTCTATTTTAAAAGTATTTGCAAGGTAGTTTAAAATACTAATTTTTACTTCGCTGTTTTTTGGGTGCAGGAGTAGCGTTAAGATATCATTAATAAAAATAACATCTTTCGAGTTTTGTATAAGCAATGTTTCCGACGATACAATGTCTATGCCTGCTTTGCTTAGGTAATTTGCTACAGCAACACCTTCTTTTTTTCTTCTTACTAAAACACAAATATCTTCTAGAGTGTAATGCTGTTCTTGGCAGGCTTTTATTTTGTCTAGTACCTGTTCGCAATACATCGTTTCTTTGTCGTCATCTTTATCACAATCTAAAAAAGATATGTCTACATAACCATCCTCTTCTTTAGATATATTTTGAGAGGCTTTATTGTAAAGCGATTCGTGTATTTGGTTGCTAAAAGCATTTTGAGATAGAAAATCGAAAAAACCGTTGTTAAAGTTTACTATAGCGGCAAAGCTACGGTAGTTGGCCTCTAGGTTCGATACGTTTTGTGGTGTAGCAAAAGGTGTATTTGTTTTATTAAATA
>CALHCQ010000073.1 GCA_937936645.1 uncultured Algibacter sp. | reverse complement strand
TGGTCGCTATAGCCATTAGTAAATGTGCTGTTAGAAAAACTTCTAAAAGGGTACCCTTTGTATTTACCTGTTTTGTGTAGCAAATAGTCTTTGTTTACAATAGATGCTTTATAAAATTGGTAGGTGTTATAATTTTTATTTACAAAAGCTGGACTAAGAATAATTTGATCAAACAAACTCCAACGGTCTCTATAAGCATTACTGCCTAAGCCATTTTTATAAAACATTTCCATGGGGTTATATAGATCTTTTAGTTTAAGGTTATTTGATTTTTGTTTTGTGTTTAAAACCTTTTTTATACTTCTATTAGTTGGGTTGTCGTTAAGATCCCCCATAATTATAATTTTTGCATAGGGGTCTATGGTTTGCAAAGAATCTATGGTATGTTTACATAGCTTGGCCGCTGCCATACGTTTAGATTCGCTTTTGGCTTGTCCGCCTCGTCTTGAAGGCCAGTGGTTAACTATAATGTGTATAAGTTCGTGGTCTAAGTAACCAGATACTAATAATTGATCTCTGGTATAAACACGTTTTCCTGTTGTATTATCAAAAATCTTTAATTCATGCTTACTTTTTTCAATCACTTTAAATAAGTTATTTTGGTACAGTAAAGCAACATCTATACCTCTAGCATCGGGCGAACTAAAATGCACTATTTTATAATTTTTAGGTTTTAAAAAAGGGTGGTTTACCAAATGTTCTAAAACGGCTTTATTTTCTATTTCTGCAACGCCAATAATTGCGGGGCTGTTGTTACTTTTTTCTATACCTATATCTAAAATGGCTTTCGCCATATTTTCTATTTTTTTATTGAAGACAGGTTCTCTATCGGCTTTAATTTCCATTATTGGGCTGTACTCGTCTAGTTTATTAGGGTCGTTTTCTGTGTCAAATAAATTTTCTAAATTATAAAAAGCAATGGTTTGTACTTTATATCTTTTTTTTTGTCCATATACCAATACGTGACTCGCAAGAAATAGAAATATTATTATTTGTTTAGACTCCATATGTACAAATGTAGGTTTATACATATAAATTTAACGATAAAAATTGAATTTAAAAGAATATTTGTATATATTTGAAATTCAGTCACTTAAAATTTTAAAATTATTAGGTATGAAAAATTCTATATACATTTTTAGTATTTGTTGTTTTTCTGCCGTTTTAAATGCACAAACTATTGTTAAGGGAAGTGTTAATAATAATGAGACTTTAAGTCCTTTACAAGGTGTTTTAATTGAAATTGAAAATACACGAATTGCAACAAAAACAAATACCAAAGGCTTTTTTGAATTAAGTGAACATTTACCTTTGGGCGAGCAGGTGTTAAAAGTGTCTTTACAGGGGTTTATATCTAAAAGATTCCCAATAATTATTTACAATAATAAAACAATAGACTTGTCTAGCTTGCTTTTAAAACAACGTCCTACGGTTGTAGATGATATTTTCACCATAGCTTTATCTGATGATGAGTTAGATAACGATGCCAATGGATTGGGAAACATATCTGGATTATTAGCCTCGTCATTAGACGTATTTCAGCGCACAGCAGCTTTCGAGTTTAGTGCTTCTTTTTTTAAAGTACGTGGTTTAAATTCCAATTATAGTACTGTTTTAATAAATGGTATTAAAATGAATAAACTTTATAATGGACGACCACAGTGGAGCAATTGGGGTGGTATAAATGATGCTTTACGACACCAAGAGTTAACGACCGGGCTAGAGCCCTCGATGTATAATTTTGGAAGCATTTTAGGTTCGGTTAATATTAATACAAGTGCATTTAATATGCGTCCTGGAGTTCGTTTAACGTATTCTTCATCAAATAGAAGTTATACCCATAGGCTAATGGCTACTTATGCCTCGGGTGCGCAAAAAAAAGGATGGGCCTATGTTTTTACTTTAGGACGTAGGTGGGGACAATCTGGTTATCAAAATGCCACAATTTACGATGCAAATTCTTTGTTTACCTCTGTAGATAAAAAAATAGGTACCAAACACCGCTTAAGTTTTACCGGTATTTATGCGCCTAATAGGCGGGGTAAATCGTCGCCCAATACTCAAGAGGTCTTTAATTTAAAAGGTTTAAAATATAATGCGTACTGGGGGTATCAAAACGGAAAAGTGCGTAACTCGCGTATAAAAAAAGTAAACGAGCCTATTGTAATGCTTAATCATTATTGGAATTTTAACAGTACGGCATCTTTAAATACAAATATAGCTTATCAATTTGGCACATTTACAAACAGTAGGTTAACCTACGGTGGTGCAAATTTAATACGCGGTTTAGATGGGCAGGTAAGTTACGAGCGTGGCGGGGCAAACCCTAGTCCGAGTTATTATCAAAATTTACCCAGTTATTTCGAGCGTAATTTTCCAGATAATCTAGGTTTTGCTTATCAAGCACAACAAGAGTTTTTAAACAATGGGCAAATAGATTGGAATCGAATTTATAGCGCAAATCGAATTAATAGTGGTTTAAATAGAAATGCATCGTACATATTATCTCAAGACCGTGTAGACGATAAACAGTGGAGCGTAAATTCGTTTTATCAGAAAAATATAAATTCACATGTTTTATTTAATACAGCTGTTAATTTTAAATCGTTAATATCAGAAAATTATGCGCAGGTTAACGACTTGCTTGGTGGTAGTGGCTTTTTAAATGTAGATAGTTTTAATGGTACACAATACGATTTAAATAATCCCAATCAAATTTTAAAAGAAGGCGATGTTTACAGTTATCATTATAACATGCTAGCCAATACCTTTTCTAGCTACGCACAGCTGCAATTTAATTACAATACATTTAATTTTTATACCGCCCTAGATGTTACAGGTACAAACTACCAAAGACAAGGTGTTTTTCAAAACGAATCGTTTTTAAATAACTCATCTGGTAAAGGTGAAAAGGTGTCTTTTTTAGGCTTAGGTTTAAAAACGGGTTTAACATACAAAGTAACAGGAAAACATATTTTAAATACCAACGCAGCTTATATTAAACAAGCTCCCAATATTCGTAATACTTACTCTAACCCTAGATATAATCATAATATAGTACCCCAAATATCCGAAGAAGAGATTGTGTCTATAGATGCAAGTTATATTTACCGTACAAGTATTTTACAAGCTAAATTAACAGGTTTTTATACTCGTGTAAATAATGCTAACGAAATTTCATTTTTTTTCGCAAACGGTATTGGGCAGGTTATAACAGCCTCGGGCACACAAACGTCTAGTAACGATAATGCCGAGTTTGTTCAAGAAATACTTAAAGGCGTCAATAAAAATTATATAGGCAGCGAATTGGGTATAGACGCTCAAGTAACGCCCACTGTAAAGTTAAAAGCTGTAGCTGCTTATGGCATATATACGTATGCTAACAACCCTGAATTGTATATCTCTTCAGACCGTTTTGAGAATGTGTCTTTAGGCCCTTCTTATTTAAAAAATTATAAGCTATCTGTTGGCCCACACCAAGCTTACTCTGTGGGTGTAGAATATCGAGATCCTAATTATTGGTGGGTAGGAACGACGCTCAATTTTTTTAATAACACTTACGTGGATATTAGTCCGTTAAGTAGAACCTCTAATTTTTATAAAGATAACGACGGGTTCCCTTTTTTAGACTACAATGTTGCCACGGCAAAAAGCCTACTAAAACAAGAAGTTTTTAAGCCTTACCATACTGTAAATCTAACAGCAGGAAAGTCGTGGTTGGTAAACAAACATTATGTGGCTTTGTTTTTAAGTGTAAACAATGCGTTAAATGCCGTTTATAAAACAGGAGGTTTCGAGCAGGGACGTAATGCAAACTTTAGGCAATTACGAGACGATAAAGCATTAAACAAACCTATTTTTGGCTCTAAATATTGGTATGGTCGCGGAGCAACTTATTTTGTTAATTTAAATGTAAGGTTATAAATGATGAATAGAATAATTAAATATGTTGCTGTTTTAAGTTTTTTAGTTGTTTTGTCTTGTGTTGGCACAGACGATTTTTCTGTGCCTACACCTAACAAATCCAACAATAATTCGTCATCTAATCAAGGTCATTTAACCACCTTTAAAGCCATTCATAATAGATACCAACAAGCAGTAAATAACGGCAAATCTATAGCTAAAATTAGCAATGATGAGCTGCTTTACATAGAAGGCTATGTTATTTCTAGCGATGCTTCGGGTAATTTTTTTGAAGAATTAATTATTCAAAATAAAACAGATGCTAGTAGTACAGATTTAGACCCGAGGTTAGGATTAAAAATAAGTATTAATGTTTCTAGCTTATCCGATATTTACGAATTTGGCAGAAAAATAAGTGTTAAATTATCTGGTTTAACCATTGGAAAATCTAACGGCGTAATAACTATAGGCACAGGAAATGCTGCGCAGGTAAGCCAAATACAAGCTGCAAATTTTAGAGATATTATTACCAAAACAGACGAGGTGGCTAATATGACGCCCAAATTATCTCGTATTCAAGATTTAACAGCTAGCGATTATAATACTTTAATTAAGTTAAACGATATGCAGTTTAATAGGTTCGATTTAGGTGCAACATTTGCTAGTGAATCCATAGACCAGTTTGACGGGTTTAGAATTTTAGAAAGTTGTAAAACAGGCGTGTCTATATGGCTAGAAACAAGTGTGTTTTCTAGTTTTAAAGGACTTACAGTACCACAAGGTATGGGAGACATTACAGCAATATTTAGTAGAGATTTTAGAGATAAATTTAACGTACTTATTGTAAATAATAATCTAGATATAAATTTTAACCAGGCCAGCAGGTGCGACCCTTTAGAAATAAATTGTGGAGAAACGGCAGTTTTAGGAAACAATAATCTTTTTTCTGAAAATTTTGAATCTCAAAAAAATAATAAAATAATAGTTGGTAACGGCTGGACAAATTATATAGAGGCAGGCACGCAGGGTTGGGAAGGGTTTTCATCAACATCATCTAATGCCTCGTTGGGACGGTCTGCAAGATTTCAATCGGCAAGCTCTGGAGATCCTAGTAATATTGGTTGGTTAATTACACCGCCGTTTAATTTAGACCAACATAAAGGTGCAACACTGCGTTTTAAAACGTCAAGTAGTTTAGCCGATGGTAGTTTTATGGAGGTGCTGTGCTCTCAAGATTGGGATGGGGTAGAAGCACATATAAATCGTGCTACTTGGCAGGTTTTATCGGCTGCTTATATTGTTAAAGATACCGATTCTTTTGTGCCTTGGTTTAATTCTGGGCTGGTAGACTTATCGTGTTTAAGTGGTACAGTACATATTGCTTTTAAATACACAGGTAGCGGACAAACAGCTTTTGATGGCGTTTACGAATTAGATGAGGTGTACATAGATTATGTTAACTAAGAATGTTTGGTAGCCAAAAACTAAAAATAATAGTATAATTTAGCCAAATGACTATATTCGATTCTTTATTCTTCCACTTTTTTAATCATTATAAAAAAAAGCAGCACAAAAAAGCAAATAACATTGCAAGCTTTTATTTAACATTATTACAAGCCAGTTTATTATTGCTATTGGGGGTGTTTTTTGCTGTATTTTTTAAACAAATGCATGTAAATACGATGTCTGCCACTAAAGCTTGGACTTTGTTTGCGCTGGTAATTATTTTTTTAATGTTTAAAAACTGGATGCAATACAGTGGTAGAAAACGCAAAGTGCTTAACGTTAAAGTACTAAAAAAGAAAAAATTAGATTATAGTATTTGGCTGCTTTGGTTTCTACCTTTTGGTTTTTTTGCATTAGCTTATTTAATTGCTTTAGCGGGCTAAGCTTATTTTTTTAAAATGGCATATACAGGAAAGTGATCGCTAAAGCCGCCTTTGTATTTTTGACCAACATATGTTCTGTATGGAGTACCTTTAAAGCGCCCTTCGTTTTGTTTTAAAAAATCTTCATCAAAAATATTAGCTTTATAATATTCGTATAAATTATCGGAAGTTTTAAAAAAGTTGGTAGAAATAAGTATTTGGTCAAATAAACTCCATTGTTTATGGTAATTTGTTGTTCCTCTGTCAAAAGAGCGAAGCGTTTCCATAGGGTTAAATAAATTGTAACTATTAATTAAACGCTTTATACTTTTGCTATCTGGCTCGTCGTTAAAATCGCCAATAACTAAAATTTTTGCATCCGGATCATCTAATTTTAAATTAGATATAATTTCGCCAACTTTATCAGACGCGGCTATACGTTTGTGTTCCGTTTCTTTTTCGCCCTCACGTCTAGACGACCAATGGTTAACAACAACATGTATTGCTTCGCCATCTAAAATACCAGATACTAGTAGTACATCTCTAGTATAGTCTGGCGATCCGTCGTCATCACTCAGTTCAACAGTATAAGGTTTCGATGCGGTTACCTTAAAAACAGTCGTGTCGTAAAGCAGAGCCACGTCAATACCACGTTCATCTTTAGAGTCGTAGTGTATGTAGTCGTAATTACAATTTTTTAAATATTTCGATGCCATTAAGTCTTTAATAACCTTAGCATTCTCTACCTCTGCTAAACCTACTAGAGCAGGATGTTTACCTGTTTCCTTTAGTCCAATATTAGATATGGCAAAACCAATTTTTCTAACTTTACTTTCATAGCGTTTTGTAGTCCACTTTTTAGGGGAGCTAGGTAAAAAATCATTATCATGTTTATTCGGCTCGTTATAAATGTCAAATAAGTTTTCTACATTATAAAAAGCTATAGTTTGCATATCGTTGCGCACGGTAATAGTATTTGGGGTTGTATCTGTCATAATTCAAAAATAGGCTTAAAAATATTAAAATTATAATGAACCTAATTGCGTAACTTTGTATAATATTTATTTATATGATAGAAGAAAAAGATCTTAACTTAGAAAGAGCTGTTTTGATTGGGGTTATCACCAAAGATCAAAACGAAGAAAAATCTAAAGAATACCTAGACGAGTTAGAGTTTTTAACCTTTACAGCAGGAGGATATGCTGTAAAACGTTTTACACAAAAAATGGAAATGCCAAACTCTAAAACGTTTATTGGTACAGGTAAAATGGAAGATGTACGTCAATTTATAGCAGATAACGATATTGGTACCGCTATTTTTGATGACGAATTATCTTCGGCACAAGAAAGAAATATAAGTAAAATATTAGAATGTAAAGTACTCGATAGAACCAATTTAATACTAGATATTTTTGCACAACGTGCTCAAACCAGTTATGCAAGAACTCAGGTAGAGCTGGCACAGTGCGAATATCTATTACCTAGATTGCGAGGTATGTGGACGCACTTAGAACGCCAAAAAGGGGGAATAGGTATGCGTGGACCAGGAGAAACAGAAATTGAAACCGATAGACGTATTGTACGCGATAAAATAGCTTTGCTTAAAAAGCGTATAAAGACCATAGACAAGCAAATGGCTGTGCAACGAGGTAATCGTGGTAAAATGGTACGTGTTGCTTTGGTGGGGTATACAAACGTAGGGAAATCGACTTTAATGAACGTTATAAGTAAAAGTCAAGTATTTGCCGAGAACAAATTATTTGCCACACTAGATACCACTGTACGTAAAGTTGTTATACAAAATTTACCGTTTTTATTAAGTGATACTGTTGGTTTTATAAGAAAACTGCCAACACAACTGGTAGACAGTTTTAAAAGTACGCTAGACGAGGTTCGAGAAGCCGATTTACTATTGCATGTGGTAGATATTTCGCATCCTAATTTTGAAGAACACATTGCCTCTGTAAATAAAATATTAGGCGAAATAAAAAGTAGTGATAAACCCACTATTATGGTGTTTAATAAAATTGATGCCTACCAAGCAGAACCTTTTGATGATACCGATTTAATTGCCCAACGCACCCCATTGCATTACAGTTTAGAAGAATGGAAAAGCACTTGGATGAGTAAAATAGGTAACAACGCATTATTTATTTCTGCCATAAATAAACAAAATATAGAAGACTTTAAAAAACGTGTTTACGACGAAGTAAGAAGTATTCACGTAACACGTTTTCCTTATAATAAATTCTTATATCCAGACTATAATTACGAAAATTTAGAAGAGTAATAAAAAGCCGTTGCACTAGGTTTTGCAGCGCTTATCCCTAGTTAAAAAATGATAAAAACGAGTTGATAATGAAATATACAACACTTCCAAATACCGATATAAAAGTCAGTAAAATTTGTTTAGGTACCATGACTTGGGGAAAACAAAACACCCAAGAAGAAGGGTTTGAACAAATGAATTATGCCCTAGAACAAGGTGTTAATTTTTTTGATACAGCAGAGCTTTACCCCGTTCCTGCAGAGGTAGATACCTATGCCGAAACCGAACGTATTATAGGTAACTGGTTTAAAAGCACAAAAAATAGAGATCAAGTTGTATTGGCTTCTAAAATTGCTGGTCCTGGCGATTACACAGCGCACATACGTAAAACAGGATTTAGTACACAAGCATTAACAGAGGCGTTACACAATAGTTTAAAGCGTTTACAAACCGATTATATAGATTTATACCAGCTCCATTGGCCAGAACGACAAACCAATTTTTTTGGACCTAGAGATTATAAGCATAACCCTAACGATGCTTGGCAAGACAACTTTAAAGAAGTTCTAGAAACATTGCAAACGTTTGTGCAAGCAGGTAAAATAAAACAAATTGGTATCTCTAACGAAAAATCGTGGGGAACAATGCGTTATTTAGAGGTATCTAAAACAAATAACCTGCCTCGTGTTAGTACCATACAAAATCCTTATTCATTATTAAATAGAACTTTTGAGGGTGATTTAGCAGAGCTAAGTATTCGCGAAAATGTGGGGTTATTAGCTTATTCGCCTTTAGCATCGGGTACTTTGTCTGGTAAATACATAGGTGGTGTAGTGCCAAAAAATTCTAGATTCGATTTGTTTCCAAGATTTTCTGGGCGTTACAGTGGACCACAAATTAACGAAGCAACATTGCAATATTCTAAAATTGCAGCGCAGCATAATTTGTCTTTAGCACAAATGTCTTTAGCATTTATAAACCAGCAACCATTTTTAACAAGTAATATTATTGGTGCTACACAATTAAATCAGCTTAAAGAAAATATAAAAAGTATAGAGATTACCCTATCTCAAGAGATTATAGATCAAATAAACGAGGTGCATAATACTTACCCTAATCCGGCACCTTAATAATAGAAAAGTATATTTTATTTTAAAGTCTGTTTTGTTTTAACAAAACAGACTTTTTTATTTTAGATCTTCTATGTCGTCCTCGTTTGGTATAATTTGTAAGCTTGGTTTTTTTAAAGTCTTTTTATTTGCTATATTTTTTTCTAGAGATAGTAATAACGACGGTAGTAACAATAAATTAGATAGCATAGCAAAAAGTAAGGTGGCAGATACTAAAGCACCCAAGGCTACCGTACCCCCAAAACTGGATATTGTAAATACCGAAAAACCAAAGAATAAAACAATAGAGGTGTAAAACATACTTACACCTGTTTCGCGTAACGCATTATATACCGATACTTTAATTTTCCATTTATTAGCCTGTAATTCCTGGCGGTATTTTGCTAGAAAATGAATCGTATCATCTACCGATATACCAAAGGCAATACTAAAAACAAGTATTGTAGATGGTTTTATAGGAACACCAATATAACCCATAAGGCCTGCAGTTATAACTAAAGGTAAAAGGTTTGGTATTAACGATACTATAATCATTTTAAAAGAACGAAACATGTATGCCATAAATATAGAAATAAGCACAATGGCTAATGATAAAGATATAGCCAAGTTTTTAACAAGATACTTAGTGCCTTTTAAAAACACTAAAGCACTACCTGTTATAATAACATTAAAACGTTCTTTAGGAAAAACTTTAGCTATTTTATCAAGTAAATTTTCTTCAATACGTTCCATTTTATCTGTGCCAACATCTTTCATAAATGTTGTTATTCTTGCGTATTGCCCTGTGCTGTCTACAAAATTGGTTAGCATATTAGTATTGCTAGCCGAGTTTTTTGCATAGGATAAAATAAAGTTTTTTTCTTGTGATGTAGGTAGTTGGTAATATTTAGGGTTTCCGTTATAATAAGCCTGTTTAGAATATTTAACAAGACTTACTGCCGATATGGGTTTAGAAAGTTCTGGTGTATCTATAATTAAATCTTCCAGTTGGTTCATGCGTTTTAAAGTAGACAATTTCATAACGCCTTTTTTGCGTTTGGTATCTACCATAATTTCTACAGGCATAATACCATTAAATTCATCTTCAAAAAAACGAATGTCTTTAAAGAACTCTGTTTTTTTTGGCATGTCTTCTATAAGACTTCCAGATATTTTAATTTGGTAAATACCAATTATACTAATAATAAGTAGCAGTAAAGAGGTGGCATAAATACTAATGCGTTTTTTGCGTACCATGCGCTCCATCCAGTCTACAAATCCGCCAATCCAACGTCTATTTAAATGCTCTAAATGGCGCTCTTTAGGATAAGGTAAAAAGCTGTAGATAATAGGTATAATAAATAAACAAAGTATAAATATGGCAATAATACTTAAAGAGGCTACAATTCCAAATTCTTTTAGAAGCTTACTTTCGGTTAAAATAAAAGTACCAAACCCAGATGCTGTCGTTACATTGGTCATTAACGTAGCGTTACCAATTTTTGTAATAACACGTTGTAGCGATTTTATTTTGTTACCATGTAGTTTAACTTCATGTTGGTATTTGTTAATTAAAAAGATACAGTTAGGAATACCTATAACAATAATTAAAGGCGGTATAAGTGCGGTTAATACACTAATTTCATATTTTAACAACCCTATTATACCCAAAGTCCAAGCGACACCAATACACACTACAATAATAGATATTAGTGTTGCCCTAAACGATCTAAAAAAGAAAAAGAAAATAAGCGAAGTGACTAATAAGGCCGCTAACACAAACAAATTTATTTCTTTAATAATATTTTGAGAGTTTAGTGTGCGTATGTAAGGCATTCCAGATATTCTTAAATCTAGTTGCGTGGCTTTTTCGAAGGCTTTAGTTTCTGGCAATAAAACATTTAATATAAACTTTTTTCTTGCAGGTGTATTTACAATAGATTTTTTTAAATAGAGGGCTGTTCTAATTGTTTTTGTTTTACTGTTAAATAGAAAATTATCGTAAAAAGGATACTGTACAAATAATTCTTCCTGTAATTTATCTATTTGTGCTAAATTGGTTATAGAATCTTTAATAAAAGGTTCTAGTGCAAATTTTTTGTTTGTGGTGTCTTTTACTAGTTTTTGTAAATCTTTAATAGCAACAACCGATGCCACAGCGTCGTATTTTTTTAACTTGTCGCAAAAGGAGTTCCATGCGTTAAGTTTTTCGACTGTAAATAATGTAGAGTCTTTAATACCTAGTATAATAAGGTTTCCTTCCTGTCCAAATTTTTGTAAAAAACGATTGTAAGTAACATTAACTTCGTGGTCGTCTGGAAGTAAATTTGCTTCCGAGTTGCTAAAGCGCATGTGTTTCCATTGCGTACCAAATAGAAATGTTACAATTGCAATAATTAAAAGAATAAGTAATTTATTTCGAAGAATTAATCTTGCGGTAAAACTCCAAAAATTTGCCGAGAAAAGTTTAAACATGCCCTGTGTGTAAAAGTCCGTAAAGGTAGAAAAAAGCTAGATATTAAGTACTTGAAAAAAATTATAATGTTACATTAAATGTAAATTTTAAAGCCAGATTATCTTCTTCTTGTGGTAAGTGGTAGGCGCCATACCTGTATGTAAAACTAAGTCCGAAGCCAAAAAAGAGCTTGTTAATTTCGAAACCAGATTCTGTATAACCTTTGTTTAAGGCGTTAAAACTTATATTTTCGTGGCGCTCTGTGTTATTAATGTTACCAAGTGCGTAACGGGTTATTAAAACCATTTGCGGTTTAAACCATGGCGATATATTAAAAGGTTTTAAATGATGTTTTAGTTGCATGGTTATAAACCTGTCCGAAAAAAACTCGTTAAAAAACATCGTTTCAAAACTATTAATACCTGCTACAGAGAAACGTTGTAGTATTGTTTCTTTGTTAATGTTATTGGGGTAAGCATGGTACAAGTGCGTTAACGGAATATTACCGCTAGATATACCAGATACCAAAGTAAGCTCGGATTCATTTTTGTTTTTATGAAAAACTTTA
>CALHCQ010000072.1 GCA_937936645.1 uncultured Algibacter sp. | reverse complement strand
TTTGCACGATCTCCTAATTTTTTATCTATACTTTTAGATATTTTAGCATAGTTCTTTAAGTATCTAGAATAAAAGGATTTATATCTAAGTTCTTTTTTTCCTAATACAGCTCCAGATTCTTCTTTAGCTACTAATTCATTTAATTTAGCTGAAGAATTATCGACCTCATTTTCTACTTTCTCTACAATTTCATCGTATTTAGTAAACATTTCTTTTGCAGGCTTTGCTCCAGCATCGAACAAGTTAACCATTAAAGAAAAGTATGCGTATAAACTTTTTGGACTTGTAAAGGTTGCTTCGTCACTTTGGTAAGCAGCGTCAAAACAATCGTAAAGTTCTGCATCTTTTAAACCTAATAAATCTTTATTATCAAATTTTAACTGGCATGCTTTAGCTGCAAACTCGCCTTTTTTTGTTTTTGCAGGATATAGCTCTGCTCGTTTTTCCCATAGCGAAACCAAATCGTTAATTAAAGCTGTTTTTTCTGTTCCTGTTGCTGTTTTTAATTTGTCTTTTAATATTTTTTCGCCATCTGTATAGATTGCCAAATTTAAATTAGGACATTTACTTCTTACCTCTGACCAAGGCTCGTAAGCTGCATTATAATTTTTTGATTTTGCAAACTCATGAAACACAGACAATTTAGTGATACACTCTGCATTATCTTGCGCAAAACTTACATTAAAACTTAAAAATAAAAAAGCTATTAAAATGGTGATTTTTGTTTTCATTATTATGTTGTGTGTTTAATTATACTTTCTTTTTTGGAACCATCTATCACTTAAAGACAAACCTATTCTTAAATTAAAAAAGTTTTCTTCTATTAGGTTATTGTCTGTTGTTCCTCGTTTTCCAAACTCAAAACCTAAATTTATATTAGACGCTCCGCCTGATAATGGTAAACCTAGTCCAAAAGACATGCCAAACTCGTCTATAGACTCGCCATTTACATTTAAACCCGTTGTTTCTTGGCGTATTCCTGCTCTATAAACAATACGATTAAAATAACTTGTGTATGAGTTGTATTGAGGTATATAGTAACCCCCTAGAGCAAATACAGAAGCCTCTTCGAAAGTAGCATTACCTGTGGTTGTGAAAGGATTATTAAAGTCACTTTTATCTTGCACAGTATACTCGGCACCAACAAACCATTTTCTTATTTGACCTATACCTAAACCAATAGATAATGTTGATGGAATTTCTAAATCTACTTTATCTAAATTTAAAGATTCAAGATCTACATTAGTAATTAAATCTTCTGCTTGTTGATCCCTTCTTGCTCCTGCTATAAGCACTCGAGACAAGCTTCTTGTATTTCTAGAAACCAATGTGCTTTTTGGGGCATATACCAAAGATGTGGACACTTCTAAATTTTTATAAAACTTAGTATTATAGTAAAGCCCTAAATTTAGATTTAACCCACTTAAAGTTGATCTATTATTCTCTTTTGACTGACGAGCTAATGGTGTATTATCATCATCAAAATTAAAAAGCAAAGCGTCACTCTCTATAGTTCCAAAATTATATTGAAAATCTACACCTAAGCTTAAAGCACGAGTAACTTGATATCCTAAACCTAAAAAAGCTTTATTTACACCTCCACTGCCGTTAAAAGAACTAGAAATTACAGCATCACCATTATTATCTGTATTAAAATTATCTATTTGATAACCTACAGATGTGAAAGGTAATAAACCAAAACCTACACCTGCTTTACCAACAGGAATATTTATTGCTAAATAATCGAAAGCAGTAGATGATGAACTAGCCTCGCTTGTATTAGATTTTAAATTAACACTAGAGTGGCTACCACCAACAGCAAATTTAACAGGCCTATTTTCGCCATTCCAAACCTCTAAATTATTTCCTGTGTAAGATGCTGGATTACGTAAATTAACATGAATACTATCTAGAGCTACACTTAAACCGCCCATACTTCTATTCTCTACAGTGCCTTTAAATTTCTGTACGCCAATACCATAAAAGGAATAAGGCGAAACACCGTTTTCTTGTGCGTAAACTTGAAAAGTAAGAATTGCAGCAAAAACTAATACAAGTTTTTTTATCATTGGTTTTTATTAAATTGTAAAATATAGTTTAACCCTTCTAATAAGAAATTAGAGTTCGCAAATATGGTGCTTTTTAATTGTTTTGACAAGAAATTACTATCTCCGCCTGTTAAAATAACTGTTAAATCTGAATAATTACTACGATATGTTGCGATTATGCCATCTATTTCGTTTAACACGCCATAAACAACTCCAGAATGAATAGCCTGTTTTGTAGAGGCTCCTGTAATATTTTTAGGAAACTGTAAATCTAATAAAGGTAAATTGGCCGTTAAATTATTTAACGACTTATAACGTGTTGCCAGACCAGGTGAAATAGCTCCACCTAAATATTCGTTGTTTTTATTTACAAAATCGTAAGTAATACACGTTCCTGCATCTATTACCAAAATATTTTGGTTCGAACTGTGTTTTACAGCAGCGCAAACCAAGGCTATACGATCTACACCTAGAGTTTTAGGAGTTTGGTATTTATTTAAAAAAGGCAAAACACTATGTGCACTTAATTCTACGAGGTTATATGTGTTTTTTAGATAAGCTAGGTCTTGACTACTAATTTTACCTACCGAAGATAGTATGGATTGCCTAATAGCTGGATATTTATCTCGTAGTGAAACTAACTCTTTTAGCAAGCAAGAAACCTTAACACTGCTTTTTGATATTAAAACATCGTTACTAAACACTGCTAGTTTAACGCATGTATTACCCACATCTATTATTAAATTCATCTATTGTAAAATTTAAGTTCCAAATTTACAAAACAACTTTTAAATCATTAAAAAACGTAAATAACTAATAATAAACATATTAACCATTAAGCAGGAAAAAATATTAAAAAAAATGTCTTTTTTTTGATGTTTTATTTGGTGAGACTCTAAAAAGGTTATATATTTGCCACCGCTAAGCATGGTGCCTTAGCTCAGTTGGTAGAGCAAAGGACTGAAAATCCTTGTGTCCCTGGTTCGATTCCTGGAGGCACCACTTAAATCTTAAAAATCCTTGATAATTTTATCAAGGATTTTTTTTGGTTAAACACTAACCTAAAACATCAAAAAGAAATTACGTTTAAGTTTGTTGTTTTAAGCAAAACGCTTCTCTAAAAGTTTAAACGGCATTAATACATTAGAGACAAGAATTATTACGCAAAAAACCTAGATAAATATTTTTACTACAAAACATTTATCAATCCGTTTTAATTAACTTCGCTCTTACATTGAGTTTTCTTATATTTTTAATTTGGTATATTAATGGAAAAACGCATCACATTAAAACAAATAGCTACAACATTTAACGTATCTATAGCCACCGTATCGAAAGCATTAAACGATAGCTACGAGATAAGCAGTGCTACAAAAGAAAAAATACAGCACTATGCCAAAACTCATAATTATAAAACTAAAAGCTCAAATTACAATCTTGTAAAAAAGAACACAAAAACTATTGGGGTCATAATCCCTAACATAATGAACAATTTCTTTGCTAAAGCTTTTGTTGGCATAGAAAATGAAGCTACAGAAAACGGATATAGATTAATTTCTTGCATATCTAACGAATCGCACCAAAAGGAAGTAGACCTTATAGAATTATTAAAAAACAGCACCTTAGATGGCCTAATCATTTCGTTAGCCGAGGAAACTCAAAGACGTAAAGATTTTAATCATATAAAAAACACAATTAACCAAGGCATCCCCATTGTAATGTTTGATCGTGTTGAAAACAGCATCCCTTGCGACAAGGTTGTTGTTAACGATATAGAGGGTGCCTTTCATGCCACGAACCACCTTTTAAAGACCGGCTGTAAACGCATTGCTCTTGTATCTATAATTGATAGTTTAAGCGTTGGCAAACTACGTGTAGAAGGCTACAAAAAAGCCTTAATAGAATCGAACATACCTGTTGAAGAAAAACTAATAATTCGCCTAGGAAAAAATGAAGACTTTGATACTAGCATGAAAATAGTACTTGCAGATAAAAAAATAGATGGATTACTTTGTTTAGAAGAAACATCTGCTGTAAAATCTTTACAAATTGTAAAAAAAGCGGGTTATAAAATACCCGAAGACATGGCTATTATATCTTTTACAAATGGCGAACTACCAAAATACGTAACACCAACAATTACAACAATTAGCCAGCATGGTAACCACATTGGAAAAACAGCTGCAGAGACCCTTATTAAACGTCTTAACAATAGCAACAACACTCCATTTAGCACTCGCATTATAAAAACGAGTTTAATAAAACGAGATAGCACAAAAAACTAACTATAATTAAATGACTTACTCGTTTTTTGCTTTATAATATCCCAAATTAAAACAGCATACACTATAATATACTCTATGGCTATAATCCATAAATTTTCAGATTTATCAGCTTTATCAATATTAATATATGCCAAATAACTAAGTATAATAACAAAGCTCCATACTAAAGGGAATTTATAATTTGTAAAGACCGATAAAATTAAAAGTGTAGCAACATACCAAGGATGCACTGTTGTTGTAGTAAAAAAATAAAATGACAAACCTATTAACATTGCAGTAATAAGTCCGGAAAACGATTTTGTTTTACCAAAGAATGATTTTATCAAAATAAATAACACAACGACTACTGGCGTTATTTTACCTATAACACCTATTTCGTTATAGCCTCTAAAAGTATAACCAATAGCTCTTGCTACATAATAAATACTCGCATTAAACTCGAAGTTTTGAAACCATAATTTTACTGTTTGAGCATAATTATTAACAAACTCTAAGGAGAAGAAAGGTGCAAATAAAATTAAAGTAGAACATAACGTAATAGCATAGAATATAATAAGCTTTTTTACGCCAATCCAATATTTTTTGCTAGAATTACTTGTATCATCTTTAAAAACAAAAAATTTAAAGAATAACGGTAAGAAGATTAAAGGAATTAATTTAACAGAAATAGACAAGGCTAGCACAACTGCAGACCACTGCCACTTTCCTATTAAAAGCAAGTATAAGCTCCAAATTAAAAAGAAAATCATAACACCTTCGAAGTGAAGATTCCCTGTTAATTCAATAATTATAAACGGATTTAACAGGTACCAAAATATATTATAGACTGATAAATTTAAATGTTCTAATATTTTTTTCCCGAAATAAAGTGTTCCAAAATCGGCACAAATAATAAGCAGCCTAAATACCATGGCAGCCCCCAAAATACTTTTACCAGAAAACAAAGCAGCAATAAAAAAGCACAATTGATTTATGGGTGGGTAATTTGTAAAATGACCCGCATTAAGCGGCCCCATACCTTCGTACAATACCTGAGATTGTGAAACAGGGTAAACCCCTTTAGAGATAAATGAAGTTACCGTATTTAAGTATGGATTAATACCTTCTAGCAATATGCGACCATCCCAAATAAACCTATAAAAATCTTGAGATAAATTTGGTATCGCCAAGATAAAAACGAAGCGTGATAAAAAAGCAACAAAAACTAAAACATAAAAATTGTTTTTAAATGTTTTAAGCATAAAATAAAATGTTGCAAAAAGAGAGCTATATAAAACAATTAGCTTAACATATTCGGTACGCTTTAAAGCATATGCAAAAACAAAATATAATGCAAAGCATACACTAATAAGTAGTAGCTTATACGCATTATTTTTTGCAAGCAAACGGTTTAAAAACATATGTTGTATTCTATTTTTAACAAAACACCTACATTTAAAAATTAAACTTTAGATGTTAACGATTTAAAAAACACATAACCAAAACCTAAAAACAACATTAGGTGAAACGGAAACAAACCAAAATCACCGCCTTGATTACCTACTATAAAAGCACTGTACATACCAAAAGCAAAATAAAGCATAAGTAAACCTTCGAATATGACGTTTATAGACACTGTTTTTTTTATGTATTTATTACTTTTTAAATTGTCTTTAAATTTACTGATATTAAATTTTGGTGTTCGTACAAATTCACTTTTCTTACCTAGATGTCCTTGTATAACCGCTATAGAGTTATGAAGTGAAAAGCCCATTGCTATAGAGAAAAATACAAAAAACATACCCACATAATTTATAAAGCCTTTTACACCGCCACCGTATATTTTTTTATACATGACCCAATAGCATATAAAGAAAATAATTGTGCTTATCACAAAGAAACTCATTACTATAAAATACGTTTTTAAATGCGCATATTCGTTTTTTATATACAGCATAGGTATGCTTAAAATAGCTACTACAAAAACACTTAAAAACATTGAGCTGTTAAGTAAATGCAACAAACCATGCATTTTTGTTTTACTAGAAATATTTTTACTTTTTATAACACGCCATTTCATCTTCTTGAAATTCTCTGCACCTCCCTTATTCCATCTAAACTGTTGAGATCGTGCAGCACTTATAACTACAGGAAGCTCGGCAGGAGTTTCTACATCCTCTAAGTACTTAAATTTCCAGTTTTTTAATTGTGCTCGGTAACTTAAATCTAAATCTTCCGTTAAGGTATCGCCTTCCCAATTACCTGCATCTAAAATACATGCTTTTCGCCATAAGCCTGCAGTACCATTAAAGTTAATAAAATGACCTTTAATATTCCTACCTACTTGTTCTAGAGAAAAATGCGCATCTAATGCAAATGCTTGAATTTTTGTTAATATAGAATAATCGCGATTAATATGCCCCCACTTAGTTTGCACGACACCAATTTGTTCGTCTTTAAAATAAGGCACAGTACGCTTTAACCAATCTGGACTTGGCAGAAAATCGGAATCGAAAATTGCAATAATTTCTCCTTTGGCCACCTCTAAACCTTCTTTTAAAGCTCCTGCTTTAAAACCTACACGATTGGTTCTGGTTATATGTTTAATATCTAACCCTTTTGCTTTTAAAGCGTCAACTTGTTTTTTTGTAGAAACAACAGTCTCGTCTGTAGAATCATCTAAAACTTGTATTTCTAGTTTATCGTTTGGATAATCAATTTTTGCAATATTATCTAGCAAACGCTCCATAACATACATTTCGTTATACACAGGCAACTGTATCGTTACAAATGGTATTTCGGAAGGTTTCGATAAATCGTATTTCTTGGAATTAGCTGTACTTTTTTTTGCAGACAAGTAATTAAATAATAAATTCAACTGTGCCAAAGCATACATAAGTATTAAAAGTAATGCAATGGTATAAACTATAATTATAATGGTTTCTAAAATCATTTTTTAATACTATATTTAAAAATCCAACTTAAGATTTTCACACCTGCAAATATAGCACCTTTTACGGTACCTGACACTTTGGATACGCCAATTCTATTTCTATATTGCACGGGTATTTCTGTGTATGTTAATTTTTGTTTTAATATTTTTAATTGCATTTCTACGGTCCAGCCATAGGTTTTATCTTCCATGTTTAAACCTAAAAGAACATCATATTTTATAGCTCTAAAAGGGCCCAAATCTGTAAACTTGGCATTAAAAAAAAGAGTCATTAATGTTGTTGCTAACCAGTTTCCAAATATTTGAGGAAAAGTCATAGACCCAGGCTCTCTTAATGTTTTGTCTCTTGCTCCAATAACAAAATCGACATCGTTGTTTAAAATAGGGGTAACAATTTTAGTTAATTCCTCCGGATAATCGCTGTAATCGCCATCTAAAAACACAACAACATCTGGTTTTTCTGCCTGACTAGCAATATAGTCCATACCTTTTAAACACGCATAACCATAACCTTTTTTCTCCTCTACAAGTACTGTTGCCCCGGCTTGTTTGGCGTTCTGCTCTGTGGCATCGGTAGAGTTATTACTTACCACAATAACCTCGTCTACAAGACTAGGTATATCGGCTATAACCAAAGCAATAGAATCTGCTTCGTTATAGGCAGGTATAATGACTTTTATTTTAGGCATAAAAAAATATTACGTGAGCGAAAATACAATTGTTTAGGTTTATTTTTACGATTTCTTTTTTATAATTTAACTAGAAGATTCTTAACACTTCTTTTACTTAAAAAAAACAAATATTTTAATTAATGCTATTTACATCGTTATCTCCGTAAAAGGATGCGTAATCTGTCCATTCTTTAATTTTAATTCCAGATTTGTATTTTGATGCAGAAACCAACTTTTTAGACGCGTACATAAAACAATACCCTTCTTTCTTATCGGCTTCCATTTGGCATTTTTGACTTAATTGTCCCTTACTATCGTAAAACAACCACCATTTACTTTTTTTGCCGTCTCGATAATGACCTTCTTTTATTTTCTGGGTTTTATTATTGTAAAATATCCAATATTTTGTCTCTTTATTATTTAAGAATCGACCTTCTTTTTCTATGTTACCGTTAGAAAAATAAAACTTCCAGTAGGCTGTTTTTTCGCTATTTAAAATCCATCCTTCAGATTTTAGATTTCCATTTTCGTAATATTCTTTTTTGTATGTTTTTTGGGCAAAAATCATACAAGAAAACATTACAAAAACAATAAATAGCTTATTCATACCTGATGTTATTTTTTTACATAAAAACAACCAAACTTACATTTGTAAGCCTGGTTGTTATGTATATATACGTGTTATTATTATTTTTTGTTTACTAAGTCCATTAAATCTACATCATTTCCTAATAATACATCAGTCGGATTAATTCTTCCTTCCATACTATCATTCTCTAATTTTAATACACCTCTTGGACAAACTGCAGAACAAACACCACAACCTACACAACTAGAACGTACAATATTTTCTCCTTTTTGCGCATAAGCTCTAACATCGATACCCATTTCGCAACTATTAGAACAGTTACCACAAGAAATACACTGCCCACCATTGGTTGTAATTCTAAATTTTGAAAATAATCGCTGCTGAAATCCTAATATAGCTGCCATTGGACATCCAAAACGACACCAAGATCTGCTTCCTAAAATTGGATAAAACCCTGTTCCAATAACTCCAGAAAAGATTGACCCAATATACAAACCGTAAGCTGACCTAAGCGCTCCTCCTTTTATAAAGAATATTTGCTCTGTGGTTCCTGTAAAATGCATAACTAAAAGTAATGCAATAACAACCAGGTACCCTATAGCTCCTAATTTAGCATCTTTACCTAATTCTTTACCTTTAAAAAACATAACTCCTGCAAACACTAAAGATAAAAAGGCAATAACCAGCACAATAAAAAGACCTCTTGTTAACCAAAAATTATTACTATCGTAACCCAAATAAGTGTAAACCATAGCTACTGTCATGACTACAGAAAAAACAAGTACAGTATGAATTAACCAACGTTCAAGCTTCCATGCCGACATTTTTTTAGACGATAATTGTCTAAAAGAATCTCCTGCAGTTTCGGCCAAACCGCCACAACCACATACCCAAGAGCAATACCAACGCTTACCAAACTTATAAGTTAGTATTGGTGATATTACAAATATGGTAATAATACCAAATAAAATTAATGCTAAACCAATATTACCGTTAGATAAAAAACCTTTTACAGACCATTCGTCAAAAATATAATAGTTAAGTGGCCACATCGATTTTAAATCGTAATAAGGTAAATCGCTATTCATTACATACATAAACTCTGGTATAAGAAACGCAAAGCCTAACTGAAAAAACATAACAGAAATAGTACGCACTTGTTGGTACCTATTATGTCTGTACTTTAAAATAAATTTATATCCAAAAGCTAAAATAGCTACAGTATATAATGCACCATACACAAACCATTGACTAGCAGCTCTACCACTTAAAAGCTTACTTAACGGATCGAATAAACCTACTAAACCCGTGTTTTCTGCACCGTCACTACCTAAACCTAGATATTTAGGAAAGAAGTAAAGTATGATATAGAAGGTTGTTAAAATAACACCCACAATCCAACCCCATGCCCCGCGCGAGGAAATAGATTTAAACCATACTCCATCATTTTTAATACCTTCTAATTTTGTTAGATAAGCATCTCTTGCATAAACAACAATACCTACCGATATTAAACTTAAAGACAAGGTTAAAAACAAACCTTTATTTGGAAAATTTACATTAAATAAAGCTAGGGCTAAGATAAATAATCCTATAACACCTATAGCCAATGCTACTTTTTGTTTATTTGAAATATCTACAGCGTCTGGTTTCGCCAAAGACATGCTGTTATTTATTTTATTACTCATAATTATACGGTTTGTGGTTGTTTATTGTATGCTTTAAGAATATCTGCTTCGTAATGGCTATAAAATTCTGGATCGAAATTAGCTTCTGGTAAGTTATTAATTACATAATCTACATCTCGACCTTCGGTAAGCCATTTATCAAACACCTCGTGTCTCATTCTTATGCCAAAAGTATTTATTCCTAAAAAGGCATTTGTTTTAGTGTCATAACACACGGTAATACATTTAGTATCGTCGCTGTGTTTCCAATGGAAATGCGCTTCGCCATCTCTTGGGCTTGCAAATACCCAACCATAAGTTTGATATTCAATATCTAAAAACTTAGCAGAGTTAAACCAATGTCCTGGCTTGTATTGTATACGGTTACCGCAAATAGTTTGAGCCAGTGTTTCTCCCATCATTCTACCAGTATACCAAACAGCTTCTATTGGTCTTCTACCGTCTATACCTTCATGTTGCTCTGCACAATCGCCAATAGCGTACACATCTGGCACATTGGTTTCTAAATATCTGTTAACTTTAACACCGCGTCCTAACTCTATATTAGAACTTTTTATAAAATCTATATTTGGTGCTACTCCTGCTGTTAAACCAACAACATCGCAAATAATTTCTTCTCCTGTTTCTTGAATTATTATAGATTTAACCTTACCATTTTCGTCAGATTTAATTTCTTTTAAATTACTAGACAACCTTAGGTCTATATGATGGTTTTTAATATGCCTGTTAATCATTTGACTTTCACCTTTTGGTAAAACACCATTCCAAAAACTATCTTCACGCACTAAAAAAGTAACAGGTATTTTTCTTGAGTTTAGCATTTCGGCTAACTCTATACCTATAAGTCCACCTCCAACAATAACAGCACGCTTACATGCCTTGTTATTAGGCGCGTGTTTTTCTAGGTTTTCTAGATCTTGTTTATGGTACATCCCCATAACACCGTCTAAATCTTGTCCTGGCCAGCCAAACTTATTAGGTTTACTTCCTGTTGCTATTATTAATTTATCGTAATTTAATGTATCTCCCTCAGCAAAATGTAATGTTTTAGTTGCTGTTTCTATATTATTTACATAGCCTTTTTTTAAATTGATTCTGTTTTTTTCCCAAAACCAATTTTCGTAAGGTTGAGTATGTTCAAATTTCATGTGTCCCATGTAAATGTACATGAGTGCAGTACGCGAAAAGAAATAGTCTGTTTCTCCAGATACTATAGTTATACGCTTATCAGATAATTTTCTAATATGCCTAGCAGCTGTTACTCCAGATATTCCGTTTCCTATAATTACGATATGTTCTTTCATATTTGCAGGTTGTTTGGTTAGTTATACGTTTTGTTGTCTGTTTTTACCGTCTAAAATAATTATTCATTTTAACAATATGCCTACTTACGTCGAAAGGAACAGCAATAACTTAACAAAAAAAGCAATTTAGAATAAATTTAAATTATGAGTTTTTGACAATACTACTAACAATATGATTTTTTTAACAAATTATGTAATCATTTAATTTATGATTCGACCTAAGAGCTGTAATATTTAAATTTATAAAAACACAAAACAATGAAAAAACAATTTATATTATTAGTATTAGTTCTTTTAGCTTTTAAAGGATTCTCTCAAAACGTAAACAGCTTCTTTAATAAAGCAGATACTTTTTTCAAAGATAATGTATCTAACGGTTTAGTTGCATACTCTAAAATTCACAAAGATCCATCTAAACTTAATGAAGTTTTAGCTTTAGCAAAAACAATAAAAGTGAACAAATCTGAAGCAAACACATATCAAGCCTTTTGGATTAACGCTTACAACCTATCGGTTATAAAAGGAATTATTGACAACTACCCGACAAACTCCCCTCTAGACAACAAAGGCTTCTTTGACAAAACAACATACGAATTAGGTAGTAAAAATATTACATTAAATGATATTGAGAATAAACTTTTAAGAGCACAATTTAACGACGCGCGTTTTCACTTTGTTTTAGTATGTGGCGCTTTAGGTTGCCCTCCTTTAATTAACAAAGCTTACTTACCAAACACATTAAACGCTCAATTAGAGAAACAAACTAAAATAGCTATAAATGGATCGTTTTTAAAAGTAAACACTGATAAAAAACGCATACAAGCTTCTCAAATTATGGAGTGGTACAAAGAGGACTTCACTAAAAACGGAAAAGAAATAGATTTTATTAATAAGTACAGAACAAACAAACTAGAAGGTAAATATAAATTAAGCTACTTCACTTACAACTGGGAAGTAAACAAACAGTAAACAAAACAAATTAACAATCTAGAACACAAGCAAAATGAAAAAAGTAATCACAGCATTGGCATTAACAGCTATAACATTTAGTGGCTTTGCACAACAAGATGATAGTTCTTCTAAAAGTAATATACAAACATACACTCCTTCTAAATTATTAAAAAAAGGGCAATGGGATATAAAATGGTTTAACAATTTATATACTCAAACAGCAGCCGCAAATGCTGATGGAGATATTACAAGAAATTTAGATAGAGAGAATTTTTTTACAACAAGTTTTGATATTTTCACAGGTGTCTCAGAAAACAGTTCTATTAATGTTGGTTTACTATTTGACATTCGATCAAATACAACGAGGGGAGACAGAAGTGCTTTTGATGTTTTTCAATTTGATCAAGACGACACAAGTGCAAGATCTGGTTT
>CALHCQ010000071.1 GCA_937936645.1 uncultured Algibacter sp. | reverse complement strand
GTTATGCCTTGCTGCGCTATGGTTTTCTTTAGTTCTTTAAGTTGTATTTCTACAATATTAAGAATGTTACTTTTGCTTAAAGGTGTAAACATTATGGTGTCGTCTATTCTGTTTAAAAATTCTGGACGTACACTTTGCTTTAATAAAGCCATAACATCAATTTTAGCACTTTGTGTTGCACTGTCTATGTCTTTATTACTCTCAAAACGCTCTTGAATAATTTGACTACCAATGTTAGAGGTCATTATTATAATGGCATTTTTAAAATTTGCAATGCGCCCCTTATTATCTGTTAAATGGCCTTCGTCTAAAACCTGAAGCAATATATTAAAGGTGTCTGGGTGTGCTTTTTCAATTTCGTCAAGTAAAATAACCGAGTATGGTTTGCGTCTTACAGCTTCTGTTAATTGTCCGCCCTCGTCGTAACCTACATATCCTGGAGGCGCCCCGACAAGTCTACTTACCGAGTGACGTTCTTGATACTCGCTCATGTCTATGCGTGTTAAAGCGTTTTCGTCGTTAAATAGATAACTGGCTAAGGTTTTTGCTAGTTCTGTTTTTCCTACCCCTGTTGTTCCTAAAAAAAGGAAAGAACCAATTGGTTTTTTAGGATTTTGTAACCCTGCACGACTTCTACGTACCGCATCGCTTACTGCAATTATAGCTTCCTCTTGCCCAATAACGCGCTTATGTAATTCGTCTTCTAGCTTTAAAAGTTTTTCGCGCTCACTCTGTATCATTTTCTTTACAGGTATACCGGTCCATTTAGCAACGACTTCGGCTATGTCATCGTAAGTGACTTCTTCTTTTATAAGTGCGTTGCCGGATTGTTCCTCTAACTGTTTTTGCAACTTAGATAATGCTTCTTCGGCTTCCTTAATTTTGCCATATCTTAATTCTGCTACTTTGCCGTAATTACCTTCGCGTTCTGCTTTTTCGGCTTCTATTTTATAGTTTTCTATAGACTGTTTCGTGTTTTGTATATTGTCTACAACATCTTTTTCGCTTTTCCATTTTGCGTTTAATTGGTTTCTTGTATCCTTTATGTTAGCTAATTCTATTTGTAGTGTTTTTAATTTAGAGACGTCTTTTTCGCGTTTTATAGCTTCAATTTCAATTTCTATTTGCATTATTTTACGGTCTAAAACATCCAACTCTTCAGGTTTAGAGTTTATTTCCATACGAAGTTTAGCAGCTGCTTCGTCCATTAAATCGATAGCTTTGTCTGGTAAAAAACGATTTGTTATATACCTGCTAGACAACTCTACAGCACCAATAATGGCGTCGTCTTTAATACGTACTTTGTGGTGTGTTTCATATTTTTCTTTAATACCTCTAAGTATAGATATGGCGCTTTCGGTATCTGGCTCGTCTACAATTACTTTTTGAAAGCGTCTTTCTAGGGCTTTGTCTTTTTCAAAATACTTTTGGTACTCGTCTAACGTTGTGGCTCCAATGGCGCGTAATTCGCCACGAGCTAAGGCAGGTTTTAAAATATTTGCAGCATCCATAGCGCCATCGCCACCACCTGCGCCAACTAGGGTGTGAATTTCGTCTATAAATAAAACAATATCGCCCGTGCTTGTTGTTACTTCTTTTATTACAGATTTAAGTCGTTCTTCGAACTCTCCTTTGTATTTGGCTCCAGCAATTAAAGCTCCCATATCTAAAGAGAATATTTGTTTGTCTTTTAAATTTTCGGGTATATCGCCATCAATAATTCTGTGAGCCAACCCTTCTGCAATTGCTGTTTTTCCTGTACCTGGTTCTCCAATAAGTATTGGGTTGTTTTTTGTTCTACGGGTTAGTATTTGTAAAACGCGACGAATTTCTTCATCTCTCCCTATTACAGGATCCAGTTTGCCTTCTTTAGCTAATTTATTTAAATTTTTAGCATATTTATTAAGCGCATTATAGGTGTCTTCTTGGTTTTGAGATGTTACTTGTTCGCCATTTCTTAGTTCTATTATAGCTGCTGTAAGTGTCTTTTTTGTAACACCTTGGTCTTTTAGTATTTGTGCAACAGGGCTGCTAGAATTAAATATGGCAAGTAGTAGATGTTCTATAGAGGCATATTCGTCTTTCATGCTTGTGGCTATGTTAACCGCCTCGCTTAATACTTTTGCTGTATTTGGACTAAGCATTAATTGCGCACCTGTTACTTTGCTTAAACGTTCTAATTGCTTATCTATAGCTTGATTAACTATTTGAATGTTTATGTTTAATTTTTTTAATAAAAATGGAAGCACGTTATTGTCTACTTCAAAAATGCCTTTTATTAGGTGTTCGTTTTCTATTTGTTGATGCGAAAAACCTAACGCAATTTGTTGAGCTTGTTGTATTGCTTCTTGCGATTTTATTGTATATTTATTTAAATTCATAGTCATGATTTTTTTAATATCCGCGTAAGCGTTAATGTTATACTTTTGTTACAATAACACCTAGTCAATAACCTTACCAGTTAAAAACACAAGACAAAATGACGGTTAAGAGTCTGTTTTTAATGACTTTTTGTCATTTTTAAAATAAAGTTTAAATTATTGCGACTAACTATTAAGTTATAAATTAGCTTAAAATAAGCACTAGAAAATAAATTAGCATTATGGGATTATTAAATAAAATATTTGGAGGAAGTGGTAGTGAAAAAAAGGAAGAAAAAGTCCTACCATGGATACCTTTAACAAAGGTTGAGCAATTAAACCATGTAGATAAAAAGTCTAAAACCAAAACACAAGTTATATTTAAACACTCTACACGTTGTGGTATTAGCTCTATGGTTATGAAGCAGTTTGTATCTATGTACAATTTAACTGCTGATGATTTGGATTTGTATTATTTAGACTTGTTAAGTTACAGAGACGTATCGAACGAGGCTGGGTATAAGTTTCAAGTTATGCACCAATCTCCGCAGCTAATTGTTGTAAAAAATGGTACTGCTGTAGCTCATGCTTCGCATAGTGCCATAAATGAAGTAGATTTATCTAAATTTGTTTAGTATAGAGTAAAAGCATTACGTGTTATATTGGAATAACACTTAATGCTTTTATATTTTTAATATTATTGGGGTCTATTTCGTATTGGTACAT
This sequence comes from uncultured Algibacter sp., assembly GCA_937936645.1. Classification (GTDB taxonomy): domain Bacteria; phylum Bacteroidota; class Bacteroidia; order Flavobacteriales; family Flavobacteriaceae; genus Postechiella. Next base: position 5,569 of record CALHCQ010000071.1, on the reverse strand, counting down.
ACTTGTATCTCCAATAATAAAGGCGTGGTTGTTTCTAATAATAACATCGAATGCGCTAATGTTTATGCTATTTACTAGTAGCGATTCTTCTGGATTAGTAATGTCGAATATTTTTACTTCATCGTCACAAACAAAAAGGTAATTATTATAAAGTGCTAGTCCTTTTGGCGCTATTAAATTTCTACTAGATACTAATTTAGGGTTGTTTATATCTTTAGTATCATAAATTTGTAAGGCACTTATGCTTGCACCACACCCAGCGCTGCTATCTAAAGTAACATAGGCATGTGTGCTGTTTGCTACTACAGGGTCGCAGGCTCTAAAGTGAGATACTTCTGCTAATTTTTTTGGTGTTTCTGGATTTTCTATGCCATAGATAAACATACCAGTTTGCGAACCAATGTATAAGTATTGTTTGTCGTTAAAAAGTGTTTCTATATCAAAGCCTATGTTAACGGTATTTACTTGTACAGGAGATTTTAAGTTATCTATGTTAAATACATTTAAATTCGCTTGATCTACGGTGTATAAATAATTGTCTTTTATAGTAAACTGAGCTAAAGAGCCTCCTTGGCCTGTGGTATCGTTATTAGTAGTATTTGCATCGCCATCGGCACTACAATTGTATAGTAGTACTATTATTATAAGGTATATATATGTTTTCATAATTTATTACATGTTTATTTCCAGTCTAAAACAATATTGGTGTCTGTGTTAAAAAAACCATCTGGCGCTATGAGTTCTGGAAATATATTTCTAATTCTTTTTGTAACTTCTATACTGCTAAAATCTTCGTTTGTAGTTATAGATATTAAATCTACGGCATTATTAGCAAAAATAGTATTGCCTTTAATAGATAAATCGGTAGACCCTAAAACCTTTAAAAATTTTAATTTAACCGGTTTTTTTGGATCCGAATTATCGTAAATATGAAACCCTTTTCTGGGTTCGTTAATAATTAAAAAATGGTCTTTAATGTAAATTTTCCCCGATTTTTCTATGGGCTGATTGTCTATGAGTGCGGTAGATTTTTCGAATTCTTCTCTAGACATTGTAATGGCTTCAAAAGAGGATTCGTAGGGATACTCTTCTTCTGGCCAAGTACATGACATGCTGATTAGCAGTATGCTGCACATCATAAATGTAGTAAGTCGTTTCATAATTGTAAAAGTTTAAGATACGACGAATGTATAAAATATTGTTTACAATTTAAAATAATTATAAATAATATTTTTATTTAATCTAAATAAGTATTGTTATAGATTTGATTTTTGTATGATGATTTTAAGTTGTCTTTTTAAATCTTCGCCAGTATCGTAAACCATTTGTTCGTTACTAGGGAAGGGGACAGGTCTGTTGTTTATTAATAATCTGTCGTTTTGTAATAAAGCACGTCTATCGCCTCTAGCATTTGCATATGCGTACTCGAAAACAAATTGGCTTTCTATAGGAAATCTGTTTATAGTGTTGTTTGTTTTTAAATTTAAATACACAACATCTCCAACCACTTGTACCGATTTGCTTTGTAAGCTTTCTATAAGTCTGCATTGTACACGAACAACATTTTCTACTTTTATATCGTTACCCAAACTGTCTTTTAAAACATTGCCTCTACGGTCTAGAGCATACCTCCAACCGTCTACAACATCTTTTTCTCTTATGTATTCACGTTCTTGTATGCGTTCTGGCGAGATAAATATGCGTTTTAAATTAAGCTGCATACTGTAATCAAAATTTATAGTGCCAGGATTATTGGCATGGTACCTACTCCAAAATTTATTTAATCCATAGGTATCGAAATTTAATAAATCGTTTTCTAGTCGTCTAGGTATAATTTGCTGCGTTTGGTTGTTAATACTTACTAAAATATGATGGGTGCCTAAAAAATGCGCTTTTTTAAGAAGCGTAGTTGTGTTTTTGTAATTAGGATTAATGTTTTGCACATAATCTAAGGTATAGTAAGCTTCTCTAAAAGTTAATTTATCTGTGGTATTTAAAAGATTTAAGGCTTTATTATAAAGATACTGCGATGTGTTATTTTTAGCCTCTATTATAGAACTCGTGTAATTGTTAAATTTAAAAGGTATGTTTTTATGACCCACATACAAAGGTAAAACAGGCTTTATAGCTTCTTGTCTATCTTCTAGGTCTAAATAAATTTCTAAAATATCTTTGTAAGCCTCTGGGTTGCCGTCTTTTTTTAAATGCGCTATAGTGCTCAAGTCACGTTGCGTTGCTTTAATGTAAGCTTCTTGTAATTTATAAATATAATCGGCTTTTCGCTTCTTGTTTTTATTGGTTTTTAGTTTGTTTAAAGCTGTGTTTATAGCTTGGTCGTAATGGCCTGTATTAACCGCTTTTTCAACGTGTCTTTTTGTAATACAAGACCAGCATAAAAATAAGGTTAAGGTTATAAGGAATAGTTTACGCATAAGCTTCTTTTATTAATTTGTAGTTGTGTGTCGTTTTCAAAAATAAACAAAACTTTGCACCTTTAGGTAAATAATGTATTCGCTGTTATTTGTTTAACTAGTCTGTAGTTTTACCCAAATACTAAAAAACTTATTGGTAAAAGCTTGTTTTTTTATGTCATTGATTAATCTATTTGTTATTTTTGCCTAATATTTAATTTGATATTTAATTTTATGCAACGCGACGAACAAATTTTTGAACTAATTCAAGCCGAAAAAGAACGCCAATTACATGGTATAGAACTTATTGCATCAGAGAATTTTGTAAGCGACCAAGTTATGGAAGCTGCAGGCTCTGTGTTAACAAACAAATATGCAGAAGGGTACCCTGGTAAGCGTTATTACGGTGGCTGCGAAGTTGTAGATGAGGTAGAACAAATTGCTATAGATAGAGCTAAAGCTTTATTTGGTGCCGAGTATGTAAATGTACAGCCACACTCTGGTAGTCAGGCTAATACAGCCGTTTACCATGCTTGTTTAAATCCTGGTGATAAAATATTAGGTTTCGATTTGTCTCATGGTGGGCATTTAACACACGGTTCTCCTGTAAACTTTTCTGGTAAAATATACAACCCCGTTTTTTATGGTGTAGAGCAAGAAACAGGTGTTTTAAATTATGATAAAATACAAGAAATAGCAACCAAAGAACAACCAAAATTAATAATAGCAGGAGCATCAGCTTACTCTAGAGATATAGATTTTGAGCGTTTTAGAGTTATTGCAGATAGTGTTGGAGCTGTATTAATGGCCGATATATCTCACCCTGCCGGATTAATAGCAAAAGGTATTTTAAACGATCCTTTACCACACTGTCACGTTGTTACAACAACAACACACAAAACATTAAGAGGACCAAGAGGTGGTATGATAATGTTAGGTAAAGATTTTGATAATCCATTTGGAATTAAACTTAAAAATGGAAAATTACGTAAAATGTCTTCTTTATTAGACTCTGCTGTTTTTCCAGGAAATCAAGGCGGACCTTTAGAGCATATTATTGCAGCTAAAGCTATTGCTTTTGGAGAAGCACTAACAGACGATTTCTTAAAATACCAATTACAAGTAAAAGCTAATGCAAACGCTATGGCTAATGCGTTAGTAGCAAAAGGTTATAACATTATTTCTGGAGGTACAGATAATCACTGTATGCTTATAGATTTACGTAACAAAAATTTATCTGGTAAAGATGCAGAGCAAGCGTTGGTTAAAGCAGATATTACAGTAAATAAAAATATGGTTCCTTTTGATGATAAATCTCCGTTTGTAACTTCTGGTATACGTTTAGGTGTATCTGCGGTAACAACTCGTGGTTTAAAAGAAGACGATATGGTTGCTATAATAGATTTAGTAGATGAGGTTGTAAATAACTTTGAAGATGAAACGGTATTAGAAGCCATTAAAGTAAAGGTAAATGCCATGATGCAAAACAAACCTTTGTTTGTATAAAACATGATTACATTACCAATTAATAATAAAAAATCCCGCCTATAGCGGGATTTTTTATTATTTGATGTTTGTGAGAATTAATTTTTAGTTCATGTTATTCATATCTTCTTCGGTAAATATAACATGTTGGTATGCTCCTATATCTGGCGCAATAGTTCGGTCTATATTTAAGATATCTAAAGGTATTAGGTTTGAGAAAATAGGATTTGCTTCATTAATAGCTGCAGATTCTTCTCCAATTATAAAATTATTTAATTCTATATCTTTAAAATTAGGATCGTCGTTAAATATATTATCTTGGTATAATAAGGTGTTATTAAAATCAAAATTAGGGTTATCGTTACTTCTTCTTTCTAAACGCACTAGGCAATTAGTAAACTTAAAATTAAAGGCATTTTCCTCATTATCATTTAAAGAAATTTCGTTTCTAGAATTACCATAAATAATACAGTTATTAAAATTAGCTTGGGTTAGGTCTGTATTACTATTACTATCTGTTATTGTATTGTTATTTAATAACAAAGCAGGAAATTGTCTTGAGCTATTATTCCAATAATTCACAAGGGTACTGTGTGTAAAATTATAACTACCACCATTTATACCTGCTATAGAAGATTGTCCTACGTTATTAATAACAACGTTATTACCTATTATGTTGGTGTTTCTTCCTAAAATTCCAAAAGATGCAAAATTGTATATTTGGCTATTATTAATGTTTAATTTATTTGCTTGATTAGCATCCCCTTCGCATAGAAGCCCAATAGTTCCATTTTTTATGGTAGCATAATTTATAACATTGTCCTTACTACCATTTAATAGCCATATAGAGCCCCATTGCCCTGGTGTGTTAGTAAAGCTAGTTTCTAAGCGATCTCCTTCAAATATAACTTCGTTTTCTAAAGTATCTTGGTCGTTACTAAATGCGCCATTAACTTTTATAGAGGCATTATTGGATACTATAATTCCAGAATTTTCATGAAAATGGATTCTTGCTCCAGCTTCTATATTTAAAGTCTCGCCTTCTGGTACAACGGCATAACCATAAATAACATAAGGTTTTTCGTTTGTAAAAGTTAGTTCGTTAGGTAGTAACTCTCTACCTTCCATATCGGTTTCTACAGGTTCTCCATCTATGTTTAAGATTAGCGTTTCTACAACTCTAGTCGTATTGTCTCTATTGGGTAGTATAAACTTGGCATCTTTTACTAGTGTTACAAGTTCTACGGTTTGTTGGTTTTCGTTACTATCAAACTCAATTTGATCTGTGTAAACAAAATCGGTAGTATTAGTATTTAAGTCACTAAAATCTACGGTTGTTTCTACAAAAATAAAAATACTGTCTTGTGCTTGTATTTCTATATTGTTAAAAACTTTACCAGGTATGCCATCTACATTTAGTCTATAGTCGGACGCTTCACCTAGTGCCAAACCAACGTTTGGTATTACAATATCATCATTACTTCTATTGTATACTTTAACATTAAAAGTGCTCGAACTAATATTTGTAAACAAAGTATCTAGAAAGAGGGTGTCTACAGAAAACTCTAGATTTCCAGAACTAGGCGAAAACTCAAAATCTTCTCTGCAAGAACTCCAAAGTAGTATAAAACCAAATGTTAAAAGGTAATAGATATAGCGCGTCATTTTTTCAA
>CALHCQ010000070.1 GCA_937936645.1 uncultured Algibacter sp. | reverse complement strand
GGATTTAAATCACTTTGAGCAACTGTATTCTGAGCTACCGTACAACTAAATAAAGTTAATATTGCCGATAGGTTTAATATTGATTTTTTTAACATTTTATATTTATTATTTATTTAATCTAAACTTAGCTTCTTTATAGGTTTTAGATGATGTACCAACCATAACTGTATAATCACCAGCCTCTAATACTTTTTTCATAGAAATACCTGTAAACTCTAACATTTTTGGCGTAATTTTAAAGCTTACTTTTTTAGACGCTCCTGGTGCCAATTCTATTTTATTAAATCCTTTAAGTTCTTTGTCTGGTCTAGTAACAGATCCTATCTCATCTTTAATGTACATTTGTACAACTTCTTTAGCTTTTACACTACCTGTATTTTTTACAGTAACACTAACCTCTATATCTGTATTAGGTGTTATTACATTATTAGATAAAGTAATATCAGAATAATCGAATGTAGCATAACTTAAACCAAAACCAAATGGATATAATGGACCTTTACCAAGAAATAAATATTCTTTCTTATAGTTAATCTCTTTCATACTATAGTGAAACGGTATCTGACCAATAGAACGAGGAATGGTAACAGGCGATTTACCAGAAGGAGACACATCTCCAAAAATAATTTTAGCAGAAGATTCGTCGCCAAATTCACTTAAATCCCAAGTATCTAAGATAGCGTCTGCATGCTCTGCAATAGCGTTAATGGATAATGTTCTTCTATGTTTTAAAACCACTATTACTGGTTTTCCTGTATCTTTAATACGCTCTACTAACTCATCTTGCGGACCAACAGGGTCTATTGTTGCTCTGTCTCCTAGAGTACTATTACTAAAGTAAGCTTCTTTAGACGTGTACTCGTCACCACCTAAAAATAAAACAGTCACGTCAGATTGTTTTGCTTTTTCAACTAAAGCATCTAACGCTTCGGGGTTTCTAGGTAAAACATTAGGAGCTCCTTTTCTTTTATCTGTAAGATCGAAACCTTGATCTACAACAAATGATATATTTTTATTAGGCACTGCTGCTCTAAACATAGCTTCTGTATTCTTTTTTACTAGAGGCCCTAATAATGCTACTTTTAAAGATTTGTTTTTATTAAGTGGTAGCGTATTCTTTTCATTCTTTAATAGAATGATAGATTCTAAATCGGCTTCTCGAGCTAATTCTAAAGAAGAAGCAGCACGTACACCTTTTTCAACTTCTGGTATTTTAATGTAAGGGCTATCAAATAATCCTAAAATAAATTTTGTTCTAAGAACACGTCTAACAGAACGATCTATTAATTTTTCAAGTTCAGGATTCTTTTCTACCATTTTAGGTAAATACGAGTACGAATCTTCAGCATATAAATCTATATCAATACCTGCTTCTAATCCCATTTGCGCTGCTGCCTCTGGCGACTCTGCAACATTCATAAAATAAAACAAACGTGCTATATCGTTAGAATCGGAAACAACATAACCTTCAAATCCCCAATCGTCTCTTAACACACCTGTTAATAGTTCTCGGTTACCGTGACTCGCTACACCATTTAAATCGCCATGAGAAGCCATAATCCCTAAAGTTTTAGCTTCTTTTACTGCTGCTTCAAAAGGTGGATATATTTCGTCTATAAGTGTTCTTTCTGATATTTCTATAGCTGCAAAATTAGAACCTCCCAATACTTGACCATAACCCGCAAAGTGTTTAGCTACGGCACCAATATGAGTTCCTTTACCTAAACCTGTGTAGTTACCCTGAACACCCTTAATAGCGTTTTTAACCATTTGTGTTGTTAGGTAGGTGTCTTCGCCAAAAGCTTCGCTCATACGACCAAAACGAGGGTCACGAACTACATCCGCCTCAGGAGAGTGACACATATGCATACCACGTAAGCGTGCTTCTTTACCAACAACATCCCAAACACGGTTAACTAAATCTGGATTAAATGATGCTGAAGAAGTCATTGGACGACCAAATTTTGTACACCCTTCTGCATCTACTCCATTATAAGATTCTGTAACAAATAAAGCCGGAATACCCCAACGGTTATGCTCTATAATATATTTTTGAAGTTCGTTATTTAATTTTGCTGCTGCAACAGGATCTATATGTTCCCCTGGGTTTTTTATCCCTGCAATTCCTAACTCTAATTTTTTAACAACACGATCGGAAAGTTTTAATTTTCCATTTGCATCTGGCTTTGTACCAATATTAGCATGAAAAATTCGCATCTGTGCTACTTTTTCTTCTAAAGACATTAATGGCAATAGAGCTTCTACGCGTTGCTCTATGGTTAAAGATGCATTTTTGTAATCGTTTTTATTCGACCCAGAGTATATTTTATCTGTACACGAATAGATCACAAAACTTAGTGTGGTTAATGATAAGACTAGTAATTTCTTCATTATGTATTAGTGGTTTAATTATTTTAAAAATGAGAATGAATTAATTTGTAATTTTTTGTTATTTTTTTGCTCTATTAACACATATAGGCTCTCTGTATTATTTAAGTGCCTTATATTTAATTTTAAGTTTTCAAATCTAGTGAGTCCTGCCTTTAATTTAAAATTTTTGGCTGCTATTTTTTCACCTTTAAAATCATTTTTTCTAATTTCTATGTAAAATTCGCCTCCATGAGGTGCAAAAGCATTAATTAACAGCTTGCTATACCCTTTTAAATTATTAATATTGGGATAATTTAAATAGCTCTTGTTTGCATTTGTTTCTATAACAAAGTCTTCCTTAATTTCCTTTTTAGATATGCCATCAGCCTTAAAATAATCTTCAGCTTGTATTGAGGCTTTATTTTTTAAATCGTATTGACCAACGCCTACCCCATCAATTCTAATGGTAGCAATATCACCGTTTTTTTTATAATGAACATAGCTTATAAAGGTATCTCGAAAATACCTGTTTCCTGTTTGGCTGATATCGCAATAAGTAAAATACGATTGATTATTCCATTCAAAAAAAGAACCATGTCTACCTTGTAAAAATCCTGTTGGCCATGTTGGACTGTCGTAACCTTTTGCAAAACTATCTTTATTAATAATCGCTTTTTTATAATTATAAGGTCCATAAATGTTTTGAGAAGTTGCATAAAAACAGCCCCAAGACAAATAATATTTACCATTTTTTTTATGTAAAAAAGGTTTATCGTCGGTTGGCTTATCTTTATTCTTACCGTCTAAATTATAAGGACCTCTAGCATTGTTAATTATTATTTTTTTTGGAGCTTCGGCTAAACTTATCATATCATAATTAAGTTTAGCAATGTAATAATCCCATACGCCAAAAATAATATAATGCGATCCATTATCTTCAAAAACAGCCACATCATATTCATGAGTTGGTGTTAGTTCAGATTTTAAAAGAGGTTTATTTAAAATGTTTTTCCATGGCCCAACCGGTGTATCTCCAACAACAACTCCAGACTGTTCGTTACCTTCAGAAAAATACCAGTAATATTTTCCATCCTTCTCGGCAGCATCTGTTGCCCAACATCTAGAATATGCCTTACCAATATAGGTATCCTTTGGATCTAAAACACTTCTTTTAGTCCAATTTACTAGATCTGGCGAAGACCAGACCCACCAATTGTCCATTATAAATTTATCATTTTTTATAGATTTATCATGAGAGGCATAAATATACGCCGTATCATTAAAAATATGTATGTGAGGGTCGTTTAACCCTTTATTTTTTACAATAGGATTTTGACCAATTATATTGAAAAATGAAAA
>CALHCQ010000069.1 GCA_937936645.1 uncultured Algibacter sp. | reverse complement strand
GAAGGTGACGTTGAAGAAGAAGTAGCTCTTGCAACATTGAGCCCTAATAATGATAAAGAAACGCCAACAAATGATACTTTAGACGAAGAAAGCACATTTTTTAACACCGTTGGTATTAGAAAAAACCATGAAGAAACTGCTTTTTTTATACCACAGTTACAAACTGACAGTAAGGGACATGTAAGTTTTACTTTTAACACGCCAGAAACACTTACACAATGGAAACTACAATTACTAGCCCACACAAAAAACCTGCAAAGTATAACCAAAAACTTTACTGTAGTTACTAAAAAAGAACTTATAATAACTCCTAACGCGCCTAGATTTTTAAGACAAGGAGATACTATTACAATTAGCACAAAAATATCGAACACAACAAACAAACCCATTTCTGGGAAAGTAATCTTACAGCTATTTGATGCTATTACTGATAAAGAAATAGATTACGAGCTTAACAATAATAAAGCCCAAAAAGACTTTAATTTAAATGCCAGCGAAAATAAAAGCTCTTCATGGACGCTGCATATACCTGAACATTTACAGGCCTTAAAATATAAAATAGTAGCCAAATCAGATACGTTTAGCGATGGCGAGCAACATGTACTCCCTGTATTATCTAACCGTAAATTGCTAACAGAAACCCTACCGCTTTGGGTGAATAGCAATACAACGAAAACGTTTCATTTAGAAAAGTTAAAAAACAACAAATCTAAAACATTAAGTCATCATAAATTAACACTAGAGCTCACCTCGAATCCTGCTTGGTATGCTGTTATGGCCTTACCGTACTTAATAGAGCAACCTTATGCTAGCAACGAACAAAATTTTTCAAAGTACTATTCTAATAGTTTGGCACAACACATCACGCAATCGAACCCAAAAATTAAAGAAATTTTTAATTTATGGAAAAACACAGACGCCTTAGCTTCTAATTTAGAAAAAAACGAAGCTTTAAAAAACATATTAATTCAGGAAACACCCTGGTTAAGAGATGCACAAAGCGAAGCCGAACAAAGAAAACGTATCGCTTTATTATTTGACACGAATACTTTAAACAACGAACTGCAAAACTCTTTTAACAAATTAAAAAACAACCAAATGGCCTCTGGCGCTTGGTCTTGGTTTAAAGGCGGCAAAGCCAATCGTTATATAACACAACATATTATAACAGGATTAGGGCATTTAAAAAAACTAAACGTTAGTCAATTACAAGAGCATGAAACCATAGCAAAAAAAGCAATAGCTTACCTAGATCACGAATTTATTGAAACCTATAAAAAAGAAAAAAAACACAACAAATATATAAACCCCATACAACTACACTACTTATACATGCGTAGTTTTTACCCCAACATAAAAAAGACAAATAATTTAAAAGAAATTACGAATTACTACCAACAATTAATAAATACAAATTGGTTAAAACATACGCTATACTCTAAAGGACTTATGGCATTAATAAGCCACAGAAATGGTCATTTAAAAACATGCACACGTATTTTAAAATCTTTAAAAGAGCAGTCTATAACTTCTAACGCATTGGGCATGTACTGGAAAGCCAATACAAACTCTTGGCATTGGCACCAAGCACCAATAGAGACACAGTCTTTATTAATTGAAGCTTACACTGAAGCTGGACATACCATACACAACAACACCGAAAACACAAAAACCATAGACCAGCTAAAAACATGGCTTTTAAAAAACAAACAAACTAACCGCTGGAAATCTACAAAAGCAACTACAAAAGCTATTTACGCGTTACTACTTCAGGGTAGCGATTGGCTAGAAAGCAACACCCCTGTAGAAGTTATTATAGGTAACAAAAATATAACACCAACCACAAACCCCAGCACAGTAGAAGCTGGCACAGGGTACTACAAAAAAAGCTGGAACCCTAAAGAAATAAAACCAAGCATGTCTCAAATTACATTATCTAAAAAAGACAAAGGCATAGCATGGGGTAGTTTATATTGGCAATATTTTGAAGTTTTAGAAAACATTACCGCTGCTAAAACACCCTTACAAATTAGCAAAAGACTCTTTTTAAAAAATAACACAGACACAGGAGAAGTACTAACAGAAATAACAGAAGAAAAACCTTTAAACATAGGCGATCTTGTTCGTGTTCGTATTGAAATAAAAAGCGATAGAAACATGAGTTTTTTACATATGAAAGATATGCGAGCTTCTGGTTTAGAACCTATAAATGTAATATCGGGTTATAAATGGCAAGATGGCTTATCCTATTACCAGAGTACTAGAGATGCAAATACGAGTTTCTTTTTTGATTACTTAAAAAAGGGAGTTTACGTATTTGAGTATGACTTACGAGCCAATAACAGTGGTTATATGAGCAACGGTATTACCAACATACAATGCATGTATGCGCCAGAGTTTAACAGCCATAGCAAAGGGGCTAAAATACGTATTAAATAATTTTATTTTACTTTAGGAGGATACGCATTTAATATTTTATGGGCTATGGCTTGCAATCTTGATTCTCGCTTTAAAGGATCTTGGTTAGGTTTAAATCCAGATTCACTATCGGCTTGCCAAAACAAACCAACGCCTTTATTATCTACAAATTCTACAATAATTTGTCGGCTTAGTTTGGGTTGCCCCACAGGCACACCTATAGATATGCCGCCGCCAATATTACCGCCGCCACCACCAATACCAAAACCTACGGTTTGTTGCTGGGGCACTTCGCGTTGTTTACTTTTAATATCTATTAGAAAATCTGGGTTTTCGGCTATAGTAAACCCCTTCTCTGCCATTTTAGTATCGAGAGCATCTAGAAAGCGTTTTTGGTCTAAAGCGCTCAGACCTGTTTCTATATCGGCGAAATATTTATATGTTTTATATTTTGTAAAATCTACAGCCTTATCGTAATCATAATTTACACGAATAGGGGCGCAAGACACAAATAATAAAATGGTGGTAAAAAATAGAATATATTTCATAATGTACTTTATAATAAGGTAAAATAAGTCAATAAAAATAATCAAAAATTATTCCAGATACTAAAAAGGGTAAGTACTAACTAAAGTACTTACCCTTTTTTATTTATTTATAGTGTATGTTTTACGAATTAAGCATCTTCCATAACACATCTTTTAGCTGTGTAATACCTTGTTGTGCTACCGAAGATATAAAAAGGTAAGGAATTGGCAACTCGTTATCAAGCTCATTTTTTAATTCGACCTTTAACTCATCATCCAACATATCACATTTCGATATGGCTATAATTCTTTCTTTATCTAACATTTCAGGATTATAGCGTCTTAGCTCGTCCAGTAAAATATCGTATTGCTTTTTAATATCATCGGCATCTGCAGGAATTAAAAATAGCAATAATGAATTTCGCTCTATATGTCTTAAAAAATAATGCCCTAAGCCTTTACCCTCGGCTGCGCCCTCTATAATACCTGGAATATCGGCCATAACAAAGGTTTGATAATCTCTGTATTCTACAATTCCTAAATTAGGTTTTAGGGTTGTAAACTCGTAGTCGGCTATTTTTGGCCTTGCAGATGTTACAACAGATAGTAACGTAGATTTTCCCGCATTAGGAAACCCTACCAAACCTACATCGGCAAGTACTTTTAACTCTAAGGTTACATATTTTTCTTCTAGCGGTAATCCTGGTTGTGCATAACGTGGTGTTTGGTTTGTAGAGCTTTTAAAGTGCCAGTTACCTAGCCCGCCTTTTCCACCTTGGGCAACAATAATTTCTTGCCCTTCGTCTGTTATTTCAAAAAGAATCTCGTTTGTTTCGGTGTCCCTCACTACAGTACCTAGTGGTACATCTAAAAAAACATCTTCGCCATCGGCTCCAGAGCTACGACTTTTACTCCCATTACCTCCGTGTCCGGCACGTATATGTTTTTTAAATTTTAAATGAAGTAGGGTCCATAGGTTAGAGTTACCACGTAAAATAACATGTCCTCCACGACCACCGTCGCCTCCATCGGGCCCTCCTTTTGTAATATATTTTTCGCGATGTAAATGTACAGATCCTTTACCTCCGTTACCAGAAGAGACATACATTTTTACATAATCTACAAAATTTCCTTCAGTCATAATTACTAAAATTAAAAGCCTAAGCTTGGTATTTCAATAAAAAATTGATTTTTAGTTTTAAAAACCATTTTATTAAATTAAAAAAAAGAAACTAAATTTTACTTATAAAACCTAGTTTCTTTTAAAGTGTACTGCCAAAAAGCAGTTGTATTATAAAGCGTCTATTACGGCACTTAATCGCACGGTAATATCTTCTATAGACCCTACACCGTTAACACCAAAATATTTATTTTGGTTGGCGTAATAATCTTTTAATATTGCTGTTTTATCGTAATATTCTTTTACTCGGTTTCTTATAATAGACTCATCGGCATCATCGGCACGACCACTTGTTTTACCACGTTCTAAAAGACGCTCTACAAGAATTTCATCTTCAACTTCTAAAGCAATCATGGCGTTTATTTGAGAGTTTTTACTAACCATAAGCTTGTCTAAAGACTCGGCTTGTGCATTGGTTCTTGGAAAACCATCAAAAATAAATCCGTTAGCATCGGCATTTTTTTCTACCTCAGCATTTAACATATCTATGGTTACTTGGTCTGGCACCAACGCGCCTTTGTCTATAAAAGATTTTGCTAGTGTTCCTAATGCAGTTTCGTTTTTTATGTTATATCTAAAAACATCGCCTGTAGATATGTGTACTAAGTTATATTTTTCTTTTAAAAAATTAGCTTGAGTTCCTTTTCCTGCACCTGGAGGGCCAAATAATACTAAATTTGTCATGTGTTCTGTTTCTTTTATTTGATAAACTTCTGGTAAGTTTCGTCCTAATCCATTATAATCTAAACCAAAACCGACTATAAATTTATTAGGAATTTCTATACCAACATAATGTAATTTAAAATCTTGTTTATAAGCGTCTGGCTTAAAAAACAATGTTGCTATTTTTAATGCTTTAACAGATTCGTTTTTAAAGACTTCATGTATGTGTACTAGCGTATTTCCAGTATCTATAATATCTTCAAGAACAATAACAGTACGACCTGTTAAATCTTGATTTAGCCCTATTAACTGCGCAACATTGTTGGTAGACTGCATACCTTGGTAAGATGCTAATTTTACAAAAGTAACTTCGCAAGGTTTTGGATATTTTTTTACAAAATCGCTTACTACCATAAACGCCCCATTTAATACACCAACAATAACAGGTATTTCGTCGCCCAAATCTTTAGCCATATTATGAGCTAAAAGTGTTAATGCACGGTCTATTTGCGTAGCACTAACAAAGGGTTTAAAATATTTATCGTGTAGCTGTATCACGGGTTTTAATTTTTAAAGAGGCAAAGATAATCAATAGATTAAGGAATAACGATTTTTTGATTTACGATTTAGTAACTAATTCATATTTAAGTGTATTTTTGCGTTGCATTAGTACAATTAAATTAATAAACATGAATTATTTTTCTTCGGATTTTAAACTTGGTATTCTTGGCGGTGGTCAACTTGGTAAAATGATGCTTAACGACACTAGAAAATTTGACATATACACCTGTGTTTTAGACAATAGTAACGAGGCGCCTTGTAAATTATCTAGCAACGCATTCACCCTAGGTGATTTAATGGATTACGATACTGTTTATAACTTTGGAAAACAAGTTGATGTTTTAACTTTCGAAATAGAAAATGTAAATGTTGATGCTCTAGAAGCCTTAGAAAATGATGGTATAAAAGTATACCCGGCATCTAAAACATTAAGAACCATACAGAACAAAGCGACGCAAAAAGCTTTTTACATAGAAAACAACTTACCAACAGCTCCTTTTACGCGTTTCAACGAAACCACAGCTATTACTAAAGCCATTAACACCGGTAGTATATCTTTACCATTTGTATGGAAAAGCGCCCAGTTTGGCTACGATGGTACAGGTGTAAAAATAGTAAAAACAATACATGATCTAGAAGGTTTACCTAATGTAGAGTGTATTGCAGAAAATTTGGTACCCTTTAAAAATGAGTTATCGGTTATTGTGGTACGCACCCCTTCTGGACACATGAAAACATACCCTGTTGTAGAGATGGAATTTCATCCAGAGGCAAACCAAGTAGAATATGTTATTTGCCCTGCTAGAATAGACGATGCTGTAGCTAAAAAAGCAACCGAAGTAGCACTTAAAGCCTCTAAAGCTTTTAACCATGTTGGCCTTTTAGCTGTAGAAATGTTCCAAACTCAAGACGATACGATTATTATTAATGAGGTTGCCCCTAGACCACACAACTCTGGACACCAAACCATAGAGGCTAGTTACACATCGCAATTTGAGCAACATATTAGAGCCGTTCTAGATTTACCTTTAGGTAGAACAGACAATAAAGTAAGTGGTGTTATGGTTAATCTTGTAGGTGCAGAAGGTCATTCAGGACCTGTTGTGTACAAAAACATAGAAACCATAATGAGTATGGAAGGTGTAACGCCTCATATTTATGGAAAAAAAGAAACACGACCGTTTAGAAAAATGGGGCATGTAACCATTGTAGATAAAGACATTAACAACGCAAGAAAAACTGCCGAAGCAGTAAAAAAAGCAATAAAAGTGATTAGCGAATAAAACCTTTTTAGCAAGGCTATATTTGTATTATAAAAAACAAATTTTATGAGTAAAATAGGAGTTATTATGGGAAGCAAAAGCGATCTTCCTGTTATGCAAGATGCTGTGGACATCTTAAAAAGTTTTAATATTGATGTTGAGGTAGATATTGTATCGGCACACAGAACCCCAGAAAAATTATTCGACTACGGCACAAATGCTCACAAAAAGGGATTTGCTGCTATAATCGCAGGAGCCGGTGGTGCCGCACATTTACCAGGCATGATAGCATCTCTATCGCCACTACCTGTTATAGGCGTACCTATAAAAAGTAGTAATTCTATAGATGGCTGGGACTCTGTATTATCTATTTTACAAATGCCAGGTGGTGTACCTGTTGCAACCGTAGCATTAAATGGTGCTAAAAACGCAGGAATACTAGCCGCACAAATTATAGGGTCTAGTAATAAAGACATACAGAACAAAATTATAGATTACAAAGAAGGTCTTAAGGCCATGGTGCACAAATCTGCCGAAGATTTAAAATAACCACTATTATAATTTATTTTTAACCCGATTAGATCAACATATGGCACAAAATATACTACTTCAGGAATTTGAAACAAATTTTAACACAGCACCTTTTTCTAAAATAAAAAATGAAGATTTTTTACCTGCATTTAAACAAGCTATAGAGAAAGCCAGAGCAGAAATAGATGCTATAACCAGCAATACCGAACCTGCTAGTTTTAAAAATACCATAGAAGCTCTAGATTATTCTGGAGAACAATTGGATAGAATTTCCAGTATATTTTTCAATTTAAACTCTGCCGAGACTAATCCGGTTATTCAAAAAATAGCTCAAGAAATTTCACCTTTATTATCAGAGTTTGGTAACGATGTCACTTTAAACAAAGCATTGTTTAATCGTGTAAAAACCGTTTACAATACAAAATCGCAACTTACGCTTACCAAAGAACAAGAAACACTACTAGATAAAAAATACAAAGGCTTTTCTAGAAACGGAGCTAATTTAGCCGAAGACAAAAAAGAAACCCTAAGAGATACAGACAAAAAATTAAGTCAGCTTAGCTTAAAATTTGGAGAAAATGTATTAGCCGAAACCAATAAGTTTGAGATGCTAATTACTAACAAAGAAGATCTTGATGGCTTACCAGACGGCACTGTAGAAGCTGCAAAACAATTGGCAGAAAGCAAAAAGCAAGAAGGCTGGCTATTTACGCTAGACTACCCAAGTTACATACCCTTTGTTACCTATGCTAAAAACAGAAGTTTACGTAAAAAAATAACACTAGCTGCAGGAAGCAAAGCGTTTAAAAACGACACGCTAGACAACCAAAACATCGTATTAGATATTGTTAAGTTAAGACACAAACGCGCAAATTTATTAGGGTACAAAACTCATGCACATTTTGTTCTAGAAGAACGTATGGCACAAACACCAGAAACCGTTTTAAGCTTCTCTAACGAACTTCTAGAAAAAGCAAAACCTGCGGCCAAAAAAGAATTTAGCGCTTTAGAAGCTTTTGCAAAAAAACAAGATAATATAGAGCGTTTAGAAAAATGGGATGGCTCTTATTATTCAGAAAAACTAAAGCAAGAATTATTTAGTTTAGATGACGAAAAACTAAAACCTTATTTTAAATTAGAAAATGTAATAAATGGTGCTTTTACGATAGCTCATAAATTATTTGATTTAAACTTTGAAGCAATTAGCAATATAGACAAATATCACGACGATGTTTTAACCTATAAAGTCACTAATAACAATAACGAACTGGTTTCTATTTTTTATACCGATTTTTTTCCTAGAGAAGGAAAACGTAATGGTGCATGGATGACAAGCTACAAACCTCAATATGTAAAAAACGGAAAAGACCATAGACCACATGTATCTATAGTTTGTAATTTTACAAAACCTACAAAAAGTAAACCATCACTTTTAACGTTTAACGAGGTAACAACATTATTTCATGAATTTGGGCATGCCTTACATGGTATGCTAGCCAACACCACCTACCCTAGCCTATCTGGAACAAATGTTTTTTGGGATTTTGTAGAACTACCTAGTCAAGTACTAGAAAACTGGTGTTACGAAAAAGAAGCTTTAGAGCTTTTTGCAAAGCATTACCAAACCAACGAAGTAATCCCTATGGATTTGGTTAATAAAATTAAAGAATCTGCAACATTTCATCAAGGTATGCAAACCTTACGTCAGCTAAGCTTTGGTTTGCTTGATATGAGTTGGCATGCCGGAGACAATCCAGAAAACATAACCTCTGTTAAAAATTTTGAAAGCGAGGTATTTAAAAACACATCACTTTACCCAGAAACTAAAGAAACATGTATGAGCACCGCTTTTTCTCATATTTTTCAAGGTGGCTACGCTTCGGGTTATTACAGTTACAAATGGGCAGAAGTTCTAGACGCTGATGCTTTCGATTACTTTAAAGAAGCTGGTATTTTTAATAAAGAAGTTGCTACTAAATTTAAAAACAATGTATTAGCACTTGGAGGAACAGAAAACCCAATGACATTATACAAACGCTTTAGAGGGCAAGAACCAAAACCAGAAGCATTATTAAAACGAGCAGGGCTTATTAAATAAGTGATTTATTAAAAATATCATAAAAAAAACGATTATATAATAAAAATCAACCATTTATTTAACATCTGTTATTTATATTAATTAAAAATTACTTATTTTGTGTTTTCGTATATAAATAAGACCTATTTACAATCATTTTTAATCGACTTAAAAAATAAAGAATTAAAGACCTTGATATTACATATAATATTCTTAAAATATAAGAGTTATTTTAATATCATTTTTTATTAACATCCTTAAAGAGGAAAAAATTAATTTATTTACTCTACATTTGGAAAAAATCATCTTTAAAATATGCCAAGTCATAAAATAGATCCAAATAAATGGATTGACTTATATTCTGACTATCTCTTTAATTACACCATAAGTCGTGTTAATGACAGAGATATTGCACAGGATCTTGTTCAAGATACCTTTTTCGCAGGTTTAAAATCTATGAAAAACTTTAAAGGGGAAGCAAGTGAACGCACATGGCTAGTCTCCATACTGAAAAGAAAAATTATAGACCATTACAGAAAAACAAATTCTAATAAAGGTAAAGCTGAGGTTAGAATGAATTATTCTAGCGAAGAAAGCGAAGGAGATTGGCTAGAAGAACGTGTCGCAGATCCTTTTGATAAAACTGCCGAAGACACCTTAGAAAACGAAGAATTGAGTGGTGCTATACACCGCTGTTTAGGCAAATTACCCCTAAAACAAGCCAATGTTTTTAAAATGAAAACCATTTTAAATTATGAAACAGAGGTAATTTGTAATGAACTGAATATTACACCGTCTAACCTATGGGTAATAATTCATAGAGCACGAACAGCAATGGCTGGATGTCTTAAAGAAAATTGGTTTTAATTATGAGTGAACAAGTGAGTAAAATTTTAATGAGTTGCGATAGCGCAAACCACGTTTGCGACAAATCACAATATAAGGAAGCGACCTTATGGGAAAAAATTAAATTAAATATCCATTTAATTTATTGTTCTGCATGCAGAACTTACACAAAAAACAATTCTATTTTAACTAAAACGATTAAAAAATCGAAAGTTGAAACCATGGATAGTAGTAGTAAGGACGAAATGCGCAGAAAAATGGAAGAAGCTATGAAAAACAATAGTTAGTAGCTTAAATAACAAAACAAACAATAAGGCACCAAATAATAGGAATGCCTTCTACAAAAAAAGAACTAAAATATAGCCTTTGCTCTTTTTTTGATATTAGTATTAATAAAAATGTTAAAAGCATTATCAATACTAATATCAAACTAAAAGCAGGGCTATTTGTGTTTTTAAAAAATTGAAGTATACAAATGGTTAACAAAACAAAACCTCCAATTATTTTGGTTTTATAAATGCCTAAAACTTGAGGTATAGTAGATAGTTTTAAATCGTCTCGCTTTAAATCTCGAATCTCGAAAGGCAACATTAAAGCAAATACAAACAAAAAACGCTGCACGAAAGAAATAAGCACATCGACATTAAAAAGCACTTTATTATTAATTAATGGCAATAAAACAGTAACTCCTGTCCAAATTAAAGCTATTAAGTATATTTTTAACCCCTTTATGCTTCTTAAATTTTTATGTTTATCTAAAAACGTCTGTTGTGGCAAAAAAGGAATAGCATACAAAAAAGTTAAAGTTGCAAAAATAGATACATAGTATAATGTTTCTTGTGTAAGCTGCACAACATAATAGAACATAAGCAAAAAACAAAGCAAAGAAAACAGTTGTATAAGGCGTAGCCATTGGGTTAAACTTTTATGATAAAACTTAGCAATACCAAAGTACTTTACAAAATTATAACCTGTTATAGTAGCGTAAAAGTTAAAATACAAAACAGGCTCATCATAAGGCAAACCATAATATAAAAGAGTCATTCTAGACAAAGCATATACAGACAATGCGACATGAATGCTACTATTTATATAAAAATTAAAAAGCTGTTTAAAAAAACCCATACTACAAAAGTAAAACAAAGTGTTGATAACGCTTTTAAATGGTTAAAAACTTTCTGTGTTTGATAAAAAAAACGATAAGTTATTACTTAATTTTGCCATTTATAAAATATTTTTTGATTGATGAATACAAATGCTTTTGCCTTACGCCATATTGGACCAAGTAAAGACGAACAAAATAGTATGCTAGAAACTATTGGACTTACGTCTCTAGATCAGTTAATTTACGAGACAATTCCCGATGATATTAAGCTGAAAAAAGAGCTTAATCTAGATAGCCCCATGACAGAACATGAATATCTTGAGCATATTTTTAAATTATCAAACAAAAATAAAATATACAAAACTTACATTGGCTTAGGGTACCACCCAACCATATTACCTGCTGTTATACAACGTAATATACTAGAAAATCCAGGATGGTACACCGCATACACACCCTATCAGGCCGAAATTGCACAAGGACGATTAGAAGCATTACTTAATTTCCAAACCATGATTACCGATTTAACAGGTATGGAAATAGCAAACGCTTCGTTACTAGACGAAAGTACAGCTGCTGCAGAGGCGATGAGTCTTTTATTTGCCGTGCGAGATCGTGCGCAAAAAAAAGCAGGAGTTAATAAGTTTTTTGTATCAAAAAATATATTACCACAAACATTATCGTTATTAAAAACAAGAGCGACTCCTATTGGTATAGAATTGGTTGTAGACCATGAAGATCGTTTTGATTTCTCTAACGATTTTTTTGGAGCTATTTTACAATACCCCGGTAAAAATGGCCAAATAACAAACATAGAATCCTTTATAGGTAAAGCTAAAGAAGCCCAGATTAAAGTGGCTGTTGCTGCCGATATATTGAGTCTTGTAAAACTAGAAGCTCCTGGTAAATTTGGTGCCGATGTTGTTGTTGGTACAACACAACGTTTTGGTATTCCTATGGGCTATGGAGGCCCACATGCTGCGTATTTTGCAACTAAAGAAGCTTATAAACGTGATTTACCTGGTAGAATTATTGGTGTTACTAAAGACACCGATGGTCATAGAGCTTTAAGAATGGCTTTACAAACCAGAGAACAACACATAAAAAGAGACCGTGCAACGTCTAACATTTGTACAGCGCAAGTTTTATTGGCTGTTATGGCTGGTATGTACGCTGTTTATCACGGGCCTAAAGGCTTAGAGTTTATTGCTAATAAAGTGCACAACAATGCTGTAACACTATCTAATGCCATAAAGCAATTAGGATATAAGCAAATTAATACCTCGTATTTTGATACAATACAGGTTAAAGCAAACACTAAAAAAATAAAAGCTTTAGCTAAAAAGAAAGAAATAAACTTTTGTTACATCGACAAAAAAACGGTTGCCATATCGGTAAATGAAACTACAGATTTAGATGATGTTAACGAGATAATAGCCATTTTTGCAAAAGCAAATAAGAAGAAAACAATTAAAGTCGAATCTGTTTTAGAGTTTAATGTTATAGATGTCAATATAAAAAGAACTTCTGAGTTTTTAACTCAAGACGTTTTTAACAAACATCATTCTGAAACGCAATTAATGCGTTACATAAAAGGCTTAGAACGTAAAGATTTATCTTTGAACCACTCTATGATTTCACTTGGTTCTTGTACCATGAAATTAAATGCCGCATCGGAAATGCTGCCTTTAAGCTGGAGTGGCTGGGGTAATATTCATCCGTTTGTTCCTAAAAATCAGGCTAAAGGTTATTTAAAAGTTTTAAAAACTTTAGAAAATCAACTTACAGAAATAACCGGCTTTGCTGCCACATCGCTTCAACCTAACTCTGGTGCACAAGGTGAGTTTGCAGGACTTATGGTTATAAAAGCATACCACGAATCTAGAAATGACTATCATAGAAATATATGCTTAATTCCGTCGTCTGCGCACGGTACCAACCCTGCAAGTGCTGTTATGGCTGGTATGAAGGTGGTTGTAACAAAATCTACAGAAGAGGGTAATATAGATATTGACGATTTAAGAGAAAAAGCCATTCTACACAAAGATAATTTATCTTGTTTAATGGTTACATACCCATCTACACATGGCGTTTACGAGTCTGCTATTAAAGACATTACTCAAATTATTCATGATCATGGTGGTCAAGTTTACATGGATGGAGCGAACATGAATGCTCAAGTTGGTTTAACAAATCCAGGTAATATTGGCGCCGATGTATGTCATTTAAATTTACATAAAACCTTTGCAATTCCTCACGGTGGTGGTGGTCCTGGGGTAGGTCCTATTTGTGTTGCAAAACAATTGGCCCCTTTTTTACCAGGAAGTCCATTATTAAAAACGGGGGGTAAACAAGCAATTACAGCCATATCGGCAGCGCCATTTGGCTCGGCATTAGCCTGTTTAATATCGTATGGATATATAAAAATGTTAGGTGCAAAAGGATTAACAAAATCTACTAAAATTGCTATTTTAAATGCCAATTATATTAAACAGCGTTTAGACGGGCAATTCGACACACTTTACTCTGGCGAGCGTGGTAGAGCGGCTCATGAAATGATTATAGATTGTAGACCGTTTAAAGCTAATGGCATCGAAGTAACCGATATTGCCAAGCGCCTCATGGATTACGGGTTTCATGCCCCTACAGTATCCTTTCCTGTAGCTGGCACATTAATGATAGAACCTACTGAAAGTGAATCGAAAGAAGAAATTGATAGGTTTTGCGACGCCATGTTATCTATAAGAAAAGAGATAGACGAAGCAACAAAAGACACCCCTAATAATGTTTTAAAAAACGCACCTCATACCTTAAGCATGGTAACCAATAACCATTGGGAGTTTCCGTATTCTAGAGAAAAAGCTGCTTTTCCATTAAGTTACGTTAAAGACAATAAATTTTGGCCAACAGTACGACGTGTAGATGACGCTTATGGAGATCGCAATTTAGTATGCACCTGTACACCAATAGAAGCTTATGCAGAGGCTTAAATAAAGCTTTGAACATCGTAAAATAAACGCGAAGTAAAATACACACAATTTAAAACTCATTATATTAGCCATCTTGAGCAATACATAAAATAAACGCTATTGATGAATATTAAAATAACCGGAACAGGAAGTTACATACCAACTGTAGTAAAAAAGAATGATCATTTTTACGGCAATGAATTTTTAAATGCCGATGGTTCAAAAATCAATCGTAAAAACGATGTTATCGTTTCTAAATTTAAAGCTATAACCGGTATAGAGGAAAGACGCTATGCTAAGTCTGATTTAAACACATCAGACCTAGCCTTTTTAGCATCTCAAAAAGCTATAGATAACGCTA
The DNA here is from genome assembly GCA_937936645.1 of uncultured Algibacter sp. GTDB lineage: Bacteria > Bacteroidota > Bacteroidia > Flavobacteriales > Flavobacteriaceae > Postechiella. Next base: position 10,490 of record CALHCQ010000069.1, on the reverse strand, counting down.
AAATAAACCAAGAAGATATTGATTATATCATTGTGGCTCACAACTACGGAGACATCAATAGTAACTCCATACAAAGCGATATGGTACCTAGTTTGGCTGCAAGAGTAAAACATCTTCTTAAAATAAAAAATCCAAAATGTATTGCTTATGATATATTATTTGGTTGCCCAGGTTGGGTAGAAGCTACTATACAAGCCAACGCATTTATAAAAGCAGGTTTAGCAAAAAAATGCTTAGTTGTAGGCGCAGAAACCTTATCTAGAATTACAGATCCTCACGACAGGGATTCTATGATTTATAGCGATGGTGCTGGCGCTGTTATTCTTGAAGAAAGCAATGACGATGCAGGTATAATACATCACGAAACAGCATCTTTTACTTTAGATGAATCTCACTTTATATATTTTGGCGAAACCTATAACAAAGACATTCAAGAAGATAGCAGATACATAAAAATGCATGGCAGGAAAATTTACGAATTTGCTTTAACCAATGTCCCTTTAGCTATGCAATCGTGTTTAGATAAAAGTGGGTATGACATTAAGGATGTTAAAAAAATTCTTATACATCAAGCAAACGAAAAAATGGATGAAGCCATTGTAAATCGTTTTTACAAATTATACGATTTGGACATGCCAAAGGATATTATGCCCATGACTATAGGAAAACTTGGCAACTCTAGCGTGGCAACTGTGCCAACACTTTACGACCAAATTTTAAAAAATCAACTTGAAGGTCAAGAAATTAAAAAAGGAGATATTATTATTTTTGCAAGCGTAGGTGCAGGCATGAATATTAACGCTATTGTATACAAGCAGTAAAATGTACGAGAAAACATATCCAAATAAACGTTTTAAACTTACATTTCAATTTTTAAAAAAACATATAGATTATCACCATAAAATTTTAGATTTAGGTGTCGTAAATCCGTTTTCTAAAATCATGACATCTAATGGCTATCATGTTGAAAACACTAAAGGCGAAGATTTAGACCTAGACACAACAACCATTACAAATGCTGATGTTGATGTTGTTACAGCCTTCGAAATATTTGAACATTTATTATCGCCTTTTACGGTACTACAAGACATAAAAGCCAACAAACTTGTTGCTAGCGTACCGCTAAAATTATGGTTCTCTAGTGCATATAGAAGTAAAACAGATATGCTAGACAGACATTATCATGAGTTTGAAGACTGGCAATTTGATTGGTTACTAGAAAAAGCAGGCTGGAAAATTATAGACCGAAAAAAATGGACCAACCCCACAAAAAAAATTGGTATTCGCCCAATATTACGTTGGTTTACACCGCGCTATTACATTGTTTATGCAGAACGAATTAAATAATATAAACTATGAACTTTTATATTGTTATTCCTGCTCATAACGAAGCATCGTCTATTGCACTAACCATAAACGCTTTAGCAGCGCAAACATTATTACCTAAAAAAGTAGTAATTGTTAACGACAACTCTACAGACCAAACAGAGGCTATTGTTAGTCGTTTACAAAAAGAACACAATTGGTTAGAGTTGGTAAACAACACATCGTCTAATAAACACTTACCGGGCACTAAAATTATTAATGCTTTTTATAAAGGATTTAATACTTTAGATGATCATTACGATGTGATATGTAAATTTGATGCCGATTTAATTTTCCCTAATCATTACCTAGAACGCATAGCGACGCATTTTAAAAATGATGAAAAGTTAGGGATGGCCGCTGGGTTTTGCTACATAGAAAAAAACAACACATGGGTACTTGAAAACCTAACCAATAAAGACCACATTCGTGGCGCTTTAAAAGCTTATAGAAAAGACTGTTTTAAGCAAATAGGCCAGTTAAAGCCATCTATGGGCTGGGATACTGTAGACGAGCTACTTGCAAAATATTACAATTGGACTATTTTAACTGACGAGACTTTACAGGTAAAACATCTAAAACCAACAGGAATAAGCTATAATAAAGCTGCTAAACACATGCAAGGCGCATCGATGTACAAAATGAGATATGGGTTTGCCATTACACTTATATCGGCATTAAAACTTGCTTACAAAAAAAGAAACACAAAGCTCTTTTTTAACTACATGACTGGCTATTACAAAGCTAAAAAAGATAAGGTAGACTTTTTAGTATCTAAAAAAGAAGGCCAATTTATTAGATCTTTACGCTGGCGTGGCATTTTAAACAAGTTTAAAACATCTTAATTAAAATTCCAATCTTTATAGCTTGAAGACGCCTCAAGTTTATTCTCTAAAGTATCATCTAATTGTGGCGAAAAATCGATACCCGTTAAACGCTCTATTTCGTCTACAGGCACCACAAACTCATACAATGGCTTATTAGAATCTTTATGAGGCATTAAAAAAGCAATCATCTTTGTTTTGCCCGTATTATTATCTATCAGCACTTTATAAAACTGATTTGGCACAGATACTTTGTCCTGCCCTATTGTTTTCATTTTTCCTTTTAATATGCCTCCTGTCACTACAAAAACACCATCATATTTACGAGCCCAATAACGCACTTTTTGCTCCAATCTATTCCAAACACCTGCATTAAAGGGATGTTTTTGTGGCGATATATTACTTGTTAAAAAAGTTTCGTCGTGCGCAAATTTAGAATATCGTCTATCTCCAGCAGGACATAAATGCCCACGGTCGTACCCCGATTTTTTATAATTACGCCAATGTGCAGCTCCCGTTTTTACCGCCTTATCGATTTCAAAATAAGGGCGCTTATGTTTAGAGGTAGATAAGTGTGCTTTTTTTAATTCGTAAGCAACCCATTCGGCCTGTTCATGTGGCTCACTGTAAGATAATGAATAGCCTTCATGATGCAACACTTGACCCGTTGTGCTTGTTGGTAAAAAATACTCGTTTGTACCCTTCTTAACTTGTGCTCCTTGCTGTACTACGGTATCTTTTTCTTTTTTATTTATAAAAAAATCGTAACCATAGGTTCCTAATAAGATAACAAAAGCTAAAATGGAGTAAAGTGTTTTTTTATTCAAAATATAAAATTTTAGTTTAATACAAATTCTAAAGGTTGCCCCGTGGCTGCATTAGGAAAACTTATACCTAATAAAGCAGACATTGTAGGTGCTATATCAATAATTCGAGTAGGCTTGTAGGTTTGCCCGTGTTTAATTCCTTTTCCTAAAAAAAGTAGCGGCACATGCGTATCGTAATTTAATCCGCTGCCGTGTGTAGATCCTTTTTTACTATAAGCTATAAATGCAGTTTCTGGCACAAATAAAATCTGTCCAGATCTTTTTTGATGATAACCGTTTTGTAATAAATTCTCGACCCCTTTTGTAAACGCTGTGGTATGCATTGTACTAGCAGTATAGGCTTTATTTATATTTTTGTAAGTAAGCAATTCTCGAACCACAGCTTTTTCTACGCGCTCTAAATCTAACCCTAATTTCTCTACTTCTAAAGTATTTAAAAATACTTGTTCGTTACTTATATTTAATAGTAAATTTTTGCTTTTGTAGGTTTTCTCTAAAAAAGCTATCACGTTTTTCTTTAAATTTTGATATTGTAAATACCCTGCTGGTATATGCACACTCTGTAAATAAGCAGGAACTTGAACAGCGCCATGATCTGCGGTTAAAAAAACCGTATAATTACCCATGCCTACTCTAGCATCTAAAAAAGAAAACAACCTAGCTATATCTTTATCTAAACGTAAATAAGTATCTTGAATTTCTTTAGAGTTCACACCAAAGTTATGCCCTACATAGTCTGTACTAGAATAACTTATAGTTAAAATATCGGTATGCATATCTTTACCTAATGCCTCTCCTTTTATGGCTTCAATAGCAAAATCTGTTGTTAAACTATTTCCAAAAGCTGTAGATTTTAAAATATCAAAACGATTGTTAGCAGCTTTTAAAACAGATAAATCGTAAGGAAATGTAGCATTTTCTTTTACGTCTTTAAACCCTGTTTCGAAAGTGTTTAAATCTGCCCCGCTTTCCTTATAAGTATTTATATTGTATAATGTTTTCCAGATTTTAAAATACGATGCTGCTTTTTTAGAGGCGTTAAACGTATTAACCCATTTAGGCAAAGAATCCATATAATAGCTACTAGAAATAAAATGCCCTATATTTTTTCCATAAAACCAATAGGCCGCATTGGCAGTATGTCCTGCTGGTAAAATAGCCCCTCTGTCTTTTAATGCAATACCAATTGTTTTACCTCGCATTTGCGTAAACAGTCTGTTTTGATCGGGAAATGTAGTAGTCTGCATATTTTTTGGAGACATTTTACCTGCTGGCGACAAAGTACCTACAGAATACTTTGTAGAATCGGAAGTACAATACATCATTTTGTGTGTTGATGCATTATACCAATTATTACCAATAACACCATGATATTTAGGTGTCGTGCCCGTGTAAATAGATGCATGACCAGGTGCTGTTTTTGTAGGTATGTAATTAAAATGATTGTTTTTGCAATTAAAACCCTCATTTATCATTCGTTTAAAACCTCCTTCGCCATATTTATTATAAAAACGCGTTAAATAATCGTAACGCATTTGGTCTACAACAATACCAACGACAAGTTTTGGTCTCGTATAAATTTGAGATTCTTTTTGTGAAAAGCAAGACAGTAACACCCCTAAATACATAGCAATAAAAACAGCTGCTTTTTTCATAATAATGGTTTTAATTATCAAAAATACTGTTTTTAACACATCATAAATTAAAAATTAGTTAAAATAGAGATAACTTTTTTTTACTTTAGCCTAATAATTTATTTTATGACTTACCTCCAAAATATTGGTGCTTACTTTTTAATGATTCGCGAAATGTTTCGAAAACCCACAAAGTGGAGCATTATGAAGCAACTTATTTTAAACGACATTAACGATTTAATTATATCATCGTTAGGCATCATTGCTTTTATATCTTTTTTTGTTGGTGGTGTAATTACCATACAAACCGTATTAAATATAGACAGCCCATTAATACCTAAATACTTGGTTGGTTTTGCTACCAGACAATCTATAATTTTAGAATTTGCTCCCACGTTTATTTCTATTATTATGGCAGGAAAAGTAGGATCGTTTATAACATCAAGTATTGGTACAATGCGTGTTACCGAACAAATAGATGCTCTAGAAGTTATGGGTATAAATGCTCTAAATTATTTAGTTTTCCCTAAAGCTGTGGCTTTAATGCTATATCCGTTTGGTATTGCAATAGGTATGTTTTTAGGTATTATAGGTGGTATGGCCGCTTGTTATTTTGGTGGTTACTTATCTGTAGAAGATTATATTTTTGGTATTCAAACCGATTTTGAAGCGTTTCATGTTATCTATGCATTTCTTAAAGCCTTTTCTTTTGCTTTTGTATTGGCAACTATACCTTCGTTTTATGGTTTTTACATGAAAGGCGGCGCACTAGAGGTTGGTAAAGCGAGTACAACTGCCTTTGTATGGACCTCTGTGGTAATAATTTTATTAAACTATATTTTAACAGATATTTTATTAGGCTAATGATAGAGGTTAAAGACTTAAACAAATCGTTTGGTGATGCACACATTTTAAAAGGCATTACAACTACATTCCATAAAGGAAAAACAAACCTTATTATTGGACAAAGTGGTTCTGGAAAAACCGTGTTTTTAAAATGCCTATTAGGGTTATTTAATTACGAAAAAGGAGCCATTGCTTACGACGGAAAAGTGTTTGCCAAATTAAGTGATGATGAAAAACGAAATATGCGTGCGCAAATAGGTATGGTGTTTCAAGGTAGTGCCCTTTTTGATTCTATGACTATTGCAGAAAATATTATGTTTCCCCTACGCATGTTTACCAAACAAAGTAAAAGCGAAATGCAAGATCGTGTAGACTTTGCTTTAAAACGCGTTAATTTACCTGATGCTCACAATAAAATGCCAAGTGAGGCTTCTGGTGGTATGCAAAAACGTGTTGCCATAGCTCGTGCTATTGTTAACAATCCTAAATATTTATTTTGCGACGAGCCAAACTCTGGCTTAGACCCTAGAACATCTATTGTAATAGATAATTTAATACAAGAAATTACAGATGAGTTTCAAATTACAACCGTAATTAACTCTCACGACATGAACTCCGTTATGGAAATTGGCGAAAAAATTGTCTTTTTAAAAGATGGATTAAAAGCTTGGGAAGGCTCTAATAAAACCATTTTTAAAACAGATAATAAAGTAGTAACAGACTTTGTATACTCGTCTAACTTGTTTAAAAAAGTACGAAAAATGTACTTAGAAGAAAACAAGTGAAAATCTTATATAATGTTTTAAAAATGGCTTATTTTTTTGCTGCTAAGACATTAATTAATGCGCTTTACAACGAGTGTGTCTAAGTTTAATTTAAGCTTTAACCATTTTTCTAGTTTTACTTTTTCTGCTTTTCTAGCATCTTCTTTAGACAAAGAATCTATCCATTTTACTGTAAAAACAGAAACGGTATCTATCGTTTTAAAGTTAGAATTTATTACATTAGAATAACTAAACTGTTCTATATTTTCATAATTTATTTTAACCTCTTTAGTGAGTTGTTCAAAAGGAATTTGATCGCGTTCTAATCTCGATAATTTCTTCACTCGATCTTCTAGATAAGATATTTTTTGCTGTTGATTCATCAAATCTAAAGAATCTCGAGTCCTTAACTCTTCCATATATTCTAGGTTATTTATCGTTCTATTTTTAACCTGATTAATATATAGTTTTGTGCTATGTAAAGCGCCATAATTAGAAAAACGTTGCTCTAGTAAATCTTTTGTGCTTTGTGGTATTTCGTCTGTACCAAATGGTATTAATTGAATAACAGACTCGCCATCTTTATTGTAAATATAACTTGCATTGTTAACTATATAACGTGCATTTGGTAATGCGCTTAATTCATTTTTAATAAACGTTTCGGCATCGTTTTTAAAATTACTTTCTTTAATAACATTTAAAAATGTTAATATAGCAGGAATCATAACAATAATAGCTAGCACAGAAGCTAACTGAGAGGTGCGCCTTCGTCTTGCAGAATTCGCATATTTAAGCATAGGAAAACGCAAAACCTTTAACACTATAAATGTTGCCAAAGCAATAAAAATAGTATTAATGGTAAACAAGTACATGGCTCCTAAAAAATACTCTAAATTACCTTTAGCCAAACCGTAACCTGCTGTACATAACGGTGGCATTAAGGCTGTTGCTATGGCAACTCCAAATATAACAGACGCAATTGTTCCTTTTTTAGTTCTGGCAATTATTAATGCTAACCCCCCAAAAAAGGCTATTAAAACATCGCGTATATCTGGTTTTGTTCTTGCAAAAAGTTCTGAGGTTTCTTCACTTAAAGGGAAGAATTTAAAAAATAAAAATGCCGTTAATAAACTTAGCACAATCATGGTGCCTAAATTTATTAAGGACTTTTTTAATGTATCGATATCGTTTATTGCAATAGATAGTCCGGCACCTAATATAGGCCCCATTAAAGGAGATATTAACATGGCTCCAATTACAACAGCCGTAGAGTTTGCATTTAATCCAATAGATGCAACAAATATGGAACATATTAAAATCCAGGCTGTGGCACCTTTAAACGGAATATCGCATTTTATGGCTTCTATGGTAGCATCGCGATCTGTATCCTCTCTAAAATCTAATAATTCGCTAAAAAAAGTTTTTATACTCTGAAAAAGTCCTTTAGCATCCTGTGTAACTGCTTTTTTACTTTTAGAAACGGCTTCGTCTTTGTTTAAAGCTTTTTCTTCTTCAGAAAAATTAAATTTATTTTCTTCCATTTATATGTTTTTGATAGAGTTACCAATATAAAAAATATATTTAGTTTTTTAACACACGTAATCTAAAGAATACAATATAAATATTAATGATCGCCATATTTAGCCTTTACACGTTGTAAAACTTGTTTTATATCTTGTTCCTTATCTTTTGGATAAATTAGTAAAGTGTCTTCATTATCTACAATGATAAAATTATTAAGACCATCTACAACCACTAATTTGTCTGTTTTGGTTCTAATTAAATTACCTTCTGCATTTTCGGCTAAACTTTTAGCGTTAGAAATGGCATTACCATGGCTATCTTTATCTAGTTTATCGTAAAGGCTACCCCATGTTCCTAAATCATTCCAATCGAACTCTGCTGCAATAACATATACATTATTAGACTTTTCCATAATGGCATAATCAATAGAAATATTTTCTGCTTTAGCATAATTCTCTTTAATAAAAGCAGCCTCTTCTTGAGTGTTATATGCTTCTATTCCTGCTTCAAACAAATGATATAATTCAGGCTGATTTATTTTAAATGCAGAAACTACACTTTTTACACTCCACATAAAAATGCCACCATTCCATAAAAAATTACCTTGTGCTATAAATTCTTGAGCCGCTTTATAGTCTGGTTTTTCTCTAAATTGACGAACTTCTTTTATTGTATTTGTAGAAGATTTATTATATTCTATATAACCATACCCTGTGTTAGGAAAGGTTGGTGTTATACCTAATGTCATTAAAGCATTATTAGTAGAACAATAATTAAAAGCTTCCTCTACATTTTTAGAAAACGCTGTCTCGTCTTCAATCCAATGATCGCTTGGAGCAACAATAACTAATGCATCTGGATTTTCTTTTTGTATTTTTAAAGAAGCATATAAAATACAAGGCGCTGTATTACGCATAGCTGGCTCTAAAACAACTTGTTTTTGAGTAACATCTGGTAGCTGCTCTAATACTAAATCATTATAACGCTCGTTAGTTAATATATAAATATTCTCTTTGGGTATTAACTTAGATAAACGCTTAAAGGTTTTTTGTATTAGAGTATCTCCGGCACCAAGCATATCGTGAAATTGCTTTGGCAACTCGGTAGTACTTACAGGCCAAAATCTAGACCCTACACCTCCTGCCATAAGTATGGCATAATAATTTGAATTTTTCATATAATTTACTTCTTATAAAAATCTATACTTCTTATTCTACTAATTTTACTTCTGCATTAGGATTAAAAAGGTATAACTTACCTGTTTTTAACTCTTCGCATTCAATACGCTTAGTACGTTTTTTTCCTTTTTTAAAAACTCTATTATTGTCGAGTTTAAAAACGTCTCCTATAGATAATTCAAAAACATAGAGTTTATCATTAGGAGCGTCAAACTGTTTTAATGCATAAGCCAAGGCATGATCTGTGTCGCTTGATGCTTTAGGGTTTTTAAAATGATTTGCCAATAAAGGTAATATTTGCTTAGGAAAAACATTTGGATTTAATAAAGGCAACATTAAATGTTGAAATGTTCTCTTCCATTCTACCCCATGTGGTTTTATAGCATTACCATATAATTTAAATGCTTCTAAATGCGCTATTTCATGTACTAATGTTATTAAAAAACGATACGTATTTAAATTTGAGTTTATTGTTATTTGATGATAGCCATTTGGCATTTTTCTATAATCGCCATGGCGCGTTTTACGTTCATTTTTAATTTTTATTATTAAATGTTCTCGGTTTAATAATTCTGAAACATAATCTATAGATGTTACAGGAATATAATTTTTAATTAATTTATGATTGATCATAAAACGAGCTAACCGTTAATAATTTTAGACACTATGAGCTAATATGGCACAATATAAAAATTAATAAAATTTTAAAGCTAGAATATTAATAAACATTTACAGATTTAAGGTGTAGAGTTAGACACCTGCAGCATTTTACCATTATAATATTTATGAGCTGTTAGTGAGAAATTAAAAATATACTCGGCCATTTCTAATGCTGAAATTGGAGCTACATAACCAGGAAATGCTTCTTCCAACATTTCTGTTTGTACGGCTCCTAAAGCTAATACATTAAACGATATACCAGAATCTTTATATTCTTCTGCCAATAATTCTGTTAAAGTAATCACAGCGGCTTTACTAGAACTGTACGCTGCTAAACCAGGGAATTTCATACTACCTTGTACACCACCCATAGAACTAATAGTTACAACATGACTATTTTTCTGAAAAAAAGGTATTACTGTACGCGTTAACTCTGCAACACCAAAAACATTTGTTTTGTAGACGTTTTCAAATTCTTGCATTGTAATATCTGCAAAAGGCTTGTTTAATAAAGCGCCCGCATTATTAATTAATACATCTACAGTTTTCCAATTTACGGTAATAAAGTCTTTTACCTTTTGGTAGGCTTTCTCATCATTTAAATCAAAAGATAAAGCTGTAACATTATTTAATTGTAAGGCTTCTATGGGTTTACTATTACGCGATAAAGCTAAAACATGATGCCCTGCTTTAGCAAATAACTGTACCATTTGGTAACCAATACCTCTACTTGTACCTGTAATAATTATATTTTTATGCATTTAAATCTTTTTTAATCTTTATAAATGAGTCTTGAAAGCTAAAAATTTTCAATTATCAAAGTTAACAATTTAAAAAAGCAGCACGTAAATAAAACTAAACTGATTTA
>CALHCQ010000068.1 GCA_937936645.1 uncultured Algibacter sp. | reverse complement strand
TATGTATAGGTAAGCCGCTATAATTTTATAACCTTATTAAAATTAAATCCTAATTGCTACAGCAGGCTTCATTTTTACATTGGCAATAACGCACGTTATATAAATGTAATAAAGCTAAAAGCAAAGCAACAACATGCGTTACTGTTTCTGGTAAATAAAACCAACTAAAAGTTTCGTTTAAAATAAGTAAAAATAAAACAACCCAATTAAAGCCTAAAGCAAACTTAATAATACTTTTAGAACTGTTTTTTATAGATTGCTTGATAGCAAAAAAAGAAATAACTAAAAAAACATAATCTAAACCACCCCACCAGCTTGGTGCAGACTTACCCCCCCCAACAGCACAAGTATGTGCTATAAAAATTAATGGTGTAGCCAAACAATGTATTATGCAAAGTACACTTGCTGTAGCTCCTAATACATCTGGCTTTTGTAAAATACTTTTAATCATGCTTTCTCACTTGTTAATGCAACTAAGTAGCAAAACTAATTATATAATTTGTTTTTACAACATTATTAGAATAAATTTGTTTTATGGGTGTAATTAGAAAAACAAAATCTATAGAGGTTTTACTTAATGAATTTCATAAAGACCAATCTGCCATATCTGCTATAGATTTAATAAAACGTTTTAACGAAAAGCTAAACAAAACCACTGTATACAGAGTTTTAGACAAGCTGGAAGACGATGGTGTTTTACACTCTTTTCTAGATAAAAACGGTATTAAATGGTATGCTAAATGCAACAATTGCTCTACTCATAAACACTTTGATGCTCACCCACATTTTCAATGTTTAACTTGTGGTAAAGTAGACTGTGTTTCTGTAAAAGTAAATATACCCAGTATTCCTAACAGACACATACTTGTTTCCCAGGTACTTATACAAGGCACATGCGAAAACTGCTTAACTTAAAAAACACGTTTAATTTAAAGGTAAACACTACAATTAAGAGGGTGCTTATTTTACATGAATTAATCCATTTTTCCATTAATTTAATAATATCAAATAGGTTCGCTTAAAAAATAGTGTAAAATCTATTTATTCTGTATATATTTGAGCTTTAAAATAAACTGTGATAAATAATAACAATAATCGTAATTTCAATAATCCTAATATCTAGGGTTGGAAGGTTCTTGTTTAAACATATATAAATAAAGCCTTCCACATTTGGAAGGCTTTTTTTATAACTAAAATTTAAAGACATGAGTAAAATTATGACCGTCGACATCCTGTCGAGTATTAAAGGCGCAGAGCCATCCGAGTCGGTAAACAAATTGTTTGATGTTATAAAAAATGCGCAAACCATTAACAATAGCACCACTAATACCATAAATGCGGTCTCTTTAAATGATTTAAGAGAAGATGTTATTATAGAAAGTAGCACTACAGAAAAAGAAATTATAAAAGAGAATTTCCCTAACGAAAAAAACGGATTTCTTGTAGTTACTAAAGTTATAGAAGAATAGTTATGGAGTCGCAAATACAACAAATACACCAGCAACTGGTAGATAAAAAAATAACGTGTACAGCATTAATACAAGAACGTTTAGACCTTTTAAAAGCCAATACAAATAATACTGTAAATCAACTTTTAGAAGACATAGCCTTAAACCTAGCAAAAAAAGTCGATGCCAAAATTAATAATGGCGACACTATAGGTTTACTAGAAGGTATCCCGTTTGGTATTAAAGATGTTTACATGGTGCAGGGTACAAAAACGACAGCAAGTTCTCATTTATTAAAAAACTACAAATCGGCATACACAGCAACGGCTATTCAAAAATTATTAGACGCCGGTGCTATACCTCTTGTTAAAGAAAATTGCGATAGTTTTGGGCATGGTTCATCTAGCGAAAACACTATTTTTGGCGCAGTAAAAAACGCTATAAACCCAAACCTTGTAGGTGGTGGTTCTAGTGGAGGATCGGCTGTAAATGTAGCAAAAAACTACACCGTATTTTCTATTGGTGGCGATACAGGTGGTTCTATTAGGCAACCTGCTGGCTATAACAATATTTACGGATTAAAACCTACTTACGGACGCATATCTCGTTACGGTTTAATGGCTTATGCCTCGTCTACAGACTGTGTTGGGCCACTGGCAAAATCTATAGAAGATATTAGAATTGTGTTAAACACCATGAGTGGTAAAGATGTTAAAGATCAAACAACTTACGCTTCCGCGGATATTAACACCGAAAATCTAACCAACATTAACGGCATTAAAACGGTAGGGTATTTTAAAAACTTTATAGAAAGTGACGCTATAGATGCTCAAGTAAAAGCCGATTTTTTAACAACTCTAGATAAAATAAAAGCCAAAGGCATCGCTGTAAAAGCATTAGATTTTTTCGAATCGAACACGCTTGTATCAACATATTACACATTAGCTATGGCAGAAACAGCCTCTAACCTATCGCGTCTAGATGGCACAAACTATGGCGAACGTGTAGAATCGGGTAGTTTAAAAGAAACATATGCTGTGACACGATCTCAAAACTTTTCCGAAGAAACAAAACGAAGAATTGTTGGTGGCAACCAAGTTTTATCGCAAGGATTTTCAGATAAAATATATTTAAAAGGTTTAGCACTAAGAGATCAAATATCAAGCAACTTCGAAAAAGATTTTAATACAGTCGATATCATATTATCTCCTGTAACACCCAGTACACCCCCTAAAGTTGGAGACAGCTTAAAAGACCCACATGCCATGTACCTATCCGATGCATACACGGTAGGCTTTAGCTTAGGGCAACTACCCACATTTACAATCCCACAAGGCACAGCTACAGGATTACAAATTAGTGCAGCAAAAAATAATGACGAACTTGTTTTGAAGTTTGCTAACTTCTTAAAAGATACTATATAATGGAATTAGAACAATTAAACAAAGCTATAGAAGCTAACGATTTAGAATTGGTCATCGGGCTAGAAACTCACGTTCGTTTAAACACCAAAACAAAGTTATTTTGTTCTTGTCCTAATCAAGAAATAGATGTTCCTAACCAAAACATATGTTCGGTATGTACAGGACAAATGGGGGTTTTACCAGCCATAAACAAAGCTGCCATAAGCAAAGCCATATACTTTGGTAAAGCTGTAAACTCTACATTTAAAAATGAAGTTATATCCTGGGATCGTAAACACTACGAATATCCAGACAACCCAAAAAACATACAAATAACACAGTTTCACAACCCCGTTATTCCAGATGGCCAAGTATCATGTTACCGTAATGACGGCTCACAATTTACTGTAGAACTAACCCAAGTACATATAGAAGAAGACGCTGCAAAATTAATGCACGAAAAGAAAATCTCTTTAGTAGATTTTAATAAAGCAGGTGTACCACTTATAGAAATTGTTACAGAGCCTTGTATTCGTAATATAGAGGACGCATCGACATACGCACAGTATATACAACGCATCGTGCAAAACCTAGGAATTAGCGAAGCTAACTTAGAAAAAGGTGAATTTAAGTCTGATGTATCTGTGTCGCTACGTAAAAAAAACAGCAACGCATTAAACCCGCGTACAGAAATAAAAAACTTAAACTCGTTTAAGTTTATGGTCGATGCACTAAAAGAAGAAATTGAGAAACAACTTAATTACTTTATAGAAAACAAAGCATTTCGTCCAGACCAAACCACAGTGTTGTGGGATGCCGATTTAAAGCAAACTAAAACCATGCGTAAAAAGGAATTCGAGGCAGATTACCGCTTTATATCCGAACCCGATTTACCTTTTGTTAGCATTAAAAACGAAATAGAATCTATACACGTAGATTTAAGCAGCTTACCTTATGCTGTAGAGTCTATTTTAATAGACGGCGGTGTGTTACCACAAGATGCAAAATTCTTTACTGCCGATGCTTTACGCTCTAATGTATTTGTAACTATAAATAAAGTTGTAAAAGATCCTTCTTTTGTTGCCAAAACATTAACAAACAATATAAAGCCAGAGCAATACGCTAACATTAAAAATACAGACGACTTAATTAACATATTCTCTTTATTAAAAGACAATAAGGTAACCGTTGTATTGGTGCAAAACGCCATTAGCTCTCTATTAAGCGATGCTAATTTTAACTATAACGCATACTTTAAAGCTCATACAATATCAGAATCTCAAATAGAAGACGCCATACAAAAGGTTATTCTAGAAAACGAAGCTGTTGCCAACGATATTAAATCGGGTAACCAAGGTAAAGCGGGTATTTTAGTTGGTAAAGTAATTGCCATAATAGGTAAAGGAGCGTCGGGTAAAGTAATTCGCGAGGGTATAATAAACGCTTTAGCAGCCAACAAAAGCCAAGCAACAAACTCGAATACAAAAGCAAACGCAAACCAAGCAACAGAGACTAACGCTAAAGCTAACGAAGAAGAAGTGTTACCAGAAATTCCTTTAATTATTAAAGAGGAATATAGAACGCATAAAATATCCGATGTATCGGAAGACACTATAAACCAAACAATAACACTTGCCGGTTGGGTATCTAGTGTTCGCGATCATGGTGAATTAATGTTTATAGATTTAAGAGATTCTAGTAATCAAATTTTTCAAGTACGATTAAGTCGCGAATCTTTTGCTAACCTAGACGAGCTTGTAAAGCTTAAACCAGAATCTGTTATTACCGTTACAGGAACCGTACTTAAACGTCATGAAGACGATTACAATGCCTCCTTAAAAACAGGTACTTTAGAGTTAGAAACCTCTAGCTTAGACATATTAAATCTTGCTAAAACGCTACCTTTCGAAATTAAACGTGCAACAAAAACAAACGAGTCTGTACGTTTTCAATATAAATATTTAGATCACAGAAACGACGAGGTACGTAAAGCTATAATAAACCGCCATAAAGTTATTAAACTTATGCGCGACATACTAGACACACAAGAATTTATAGAAGTTGAAACACCTATATTAACTGCTGGTACAGACGAGGGTGCTAGGGAGTTTATTGTGCCTACAAGAAAAAAAGCGGGTTCCTTTTACACCCTACCACAAGCCCCACAACAGTTTAAGCAAATATTAATGGTAAGTGGTTACGAAAAATATTTTCAAATAGCACGTTGTTTTAGAGACGAAGATTCTCGTGGAGACCGCCAGCCAGAGTTTACACAACTTGATATTGAAATAGCTTATACTAGTATGCAGCAAATAATAGATTTAAACACAAATATGTTTAATGATATTGTTACTAAGATTTATGGTAAAAAATGGATTTTACATCCATTTGAAGTCATTACCTATAAAGACGCTATGGATAAGTATGGTTGCGACAGGCCCGATTTACGTTTTGGCTTACAAATGCAAGATATTACCGCTATAGTAAAAGACACTACTTTTCAAGTTTTTAGCAAACCCATAGAAGATGGAGGTATTGTAAAGTGCATTAAAATATCTAAAGCAGAACAAGGCAGTAAACGTCTATCTAAAGGACAAATAGAAAAGCTAACAAATACAGCACAACAACATGGGCTTGGTGGTTTAGCATATATTATTGTTAACGAAAACGATTTACAATCGCCAATTATTAAATTTTTAGGTGAAGATATAGCAGCCGGCATTATAAAAGCAACCAACGCACAAGTAGGTGATATTGTATTCTTTTCTGCTGCCGATTACGAAACAGCTAACAAAGCCCTAGACGCCGTACGTCAAGAATTAGGAGCTATGCTAAAACTTATTAACCCTAAAGAGTTAAGACCAGCTTGGGTTGTAGATTTTCCTATGTTTGAAAAAACAGACGAAGGCCGTTGGACTTTTACACACAATCCTTTTTCTATGCCAGCAACTTATGATATAGAAAAGCACATGAATGGTAAAGAAAACGAGATTGGCAGTATTATAGCGCAACAATACGATTTAATACTAAACGGTTACGAAATTGGAGGCGGATCGGTACGTGCGCACAAGCCAGAAATACTGGAAGCTACATACAAAAACATGGGATACAATAAAGAAGAAATGTTAAAAAGTGTAGGCACTATGTACGAAGCTTTTCACTATGGCGCTCCACCACACGGTGGTATTGCTTGGGGTGTAGACCGTTTAATGATGATTTTGGAAAAGAAAGCATCTATTAGAGAAGTTATGGCGTTCCCTAAAACAGGAACATCCGAAGATCTTTTATTTGGGTCACCTTCTCCTTTATCTGACAAAAAAGTTGAAGAGATGAATGTTAAAGTTATGAGAAAATAATAAGCGATATTATTTTTTATAAAAAAGCCTAAACTATAATTATAGTTTAGGCTTTTTTAATTAAGTATAATTTATAAAACTTATTTTTTGCGATTCTCTTTCATATA
>CALHCQ010000067.1 GCA_937936645.1 uncultured Algibacter sp. | reverse complement strand
ATAAAAAACATAGCATATTGCGTTATTTTATTAAGCTTTCTTACAATGGTACGCCATATCATGGTTGGCAAATACAACCAGATACTTTAACGGTGCAAGGTGTTATAGAGACTGCTTTGTCTACATTATTAAAAAGGCCTATATCTATAATGGGAGCAGGGCGAACAGATACAGGTGTACATGCTACAGAAATGTATGCGCATTTTGATTGCGATATAGATTTATTAAACACGAATTTAGTTTATAAGCTAAATGCCTTTTTACCCAAAGATATTGTTATACACGATTTATTTAAGGTGAATAAGGATGCCCATACGCGATTTCATGCCACAAGCCGTACTTATTTATATAGAATTACCCTTAGCAAAAATGCTTTTACATACAATAATACTTATTTTGTGAAGCAAAAATTAGATGTAGACAAAATGAATCAGGCATCAAAAATACTATTGGACTATAGAGATTTTCAATGCTTTTCTAAAACAAATACCGATGTAAAAACGTATTATTGTAATATTACGACTGCAACTTGGTTTTTTAACAATAATGAACTTCATTTTACAATTACTGCAGATCGTTTTTTAAGAAATATGGTAAGAGCCATAGTTGGAACTATGGTTAACATAGGTATTGGCAAACTAAATATAGAAGATTTGCACCGTATAATAGCATCTAAGAGTAGGAGCGAAGCAGGTTTTTCGGTTCCTGCACAAGCCCTTTATTTAACAAAAATAGAATATCCAAAAAGCATAAACATTATAAATGAGTAGTAAAAAAGAACCTTTATTTGATTTTGGATTGTTTAAACGTCTTTTTCAATTTATAAAACCTTATAAGTTGGTTTTTTACGGTGTACTTTTTGCTGTAATTGTTATTGCTGTTTTAGGGGTATCTACACCCATTTTACTTCAAAAGGCCATAGACAATAATTTATCATTAAAAGAAGAAAAAGGGTTTCTTTCTTATAGCATATTAATGGCAGTGCTTTTACTTGTAGAGTTTGTTTTTCAGTTATTATTTATTTTCTACTCGGGTTGGTTAGGGCAAAGTGTTGTAAAAGATATTAGAGTAAAACTGTTTAATCATCTTTTAAATTTTAAAATGAAGTATTACGATACCTCTTCTGTTGGAGTGCTTATAACTAGAGCGGTAACAGACATGGAGCGTATTGCTGATATTTTTGGACAAGGTTTATTCATGATTTTTAGAGATCTTTTACAAATGATAGTCGTATCTATTGTTATGCTATTTATGAGCTGGAAACTTAGTTTAATTGTTTTTGCAATGCTTCCTGTAGTTTTATATGCCACCAAAGTGTTTCAAAAGTATATGAAAATAGCTTTCGAGCAAGTAAGAACAGAAGTATCTAATTTAAACTCTTTTGTGCAAGAGCGTGTAACAGGTATGAAAATTTTACAACTGTTTACACGTGAAGATATCGAGAACGAGAAATTTAAAGCCATAAACGAAAGGCATAAAAAAGGCTGGTTAAAAACCATTTGGTACAATTCCATTTTTTTTCCTATTCCAGATTTTTGTGCCTCTGTGGTAACAGGTTTAATTGTTTGGTTTGGAGGTTTAAATATTGTGGTAGGTAGTATGGCTTCTCAAGGCGCTTTGTTTGCATTTGTAATGTTTATTCCTAAATTGTTTAGACCTTTACGTCAAATAGCCGATAAATTTAATGCCTTGCAAATGGGTATGGTTGCAGCAAATAGAGTTTTTAAAGTGATAGATACCACATCGCAAATAGACGATACGGGTACGCATTTAGCACAATCTTTTAAAGGGAATATAAGTTTTAAAGACGTTTACTTTAGTTATGTAAAAGATGAAGCAGTGCTAAAAGGGATATCTTTTAATGTAGAAGCTGGGCAAACAGTAGCTATTGTAGGCTCTACAGGCGCTGGTAAGTCTACAATAATTAATTTGTTAAATAGGTTTTACGAAATTAATTCGGGCGAAATATTCATAGATTCTATAGATGTTAAAAAAGTAACATTACATTCTTTAAGAAGCCAAATAGCCGTTGTTTTGCAGGATGTGTTTTTATTTGCCGATACTATATTAAACAACATTACACTTAATAACCCAAACATAACAGAGCAACAGGTTGTAGAGGCTGCAAAAAATATTGGGGTACATGAGTTTATAATGAAATTACCAAATGGATATCATTATAATGTAAAGGAGCGTGGTATTATGCTGTCATCAGGTCAGCGACAGCTTATATCTTTTTTAAGAGCATATGTAACAAACCCTAGCATTTTAATTTTAGACGAAGCAACATCTTCGGTAGACTCTTATTCAGAGCAATTAATTCAAAATGCAACAGAAAAAATAACTAAAGGTAGAACGTCTATTGTTATAGCTCATAGACTGGCTACAATAAAAAAAGCCGATAAAATTATAGTTATGGGGTCTGGAAATATATTAGAGCAAGGCAGTCATGACGAATTATTACAAATAGAGGGCGGCGCTTATAGAAACCTGTATGAAGTACAGTTTTTAAAAGAGCAAGAAGTATAAAACTACCCTAAATCGTTTTTTATTATAGCTACAAGCTCGTTAGTTGTGCTGTAAATAACAAATTCGCCATCTTTAAAGTAAGAAATGTGTCCTGTTTCTTCGCTAACAGCTAAGGCTACAGCATCTGTTTTTTCGGTAATACCTATAGCCGCTCTATGTCGTAAACCAAAGCGCTTTGGTATTGTCTTTTCGTTATTTACAGGTAGTACAATACGTGTGGCTTTAACTGTGTTATCGTTTATAATAATAGCACCATCGTGCAAAGGACTATTTTTAAAAAAAATACTTTCTATAATAGGTTGTGTTACTTTAATATTCATTTCGTCCCCAGACGATAATAGAAAATTTAAATTGTTATTTCGTTCTAAAACAATTAAAGCGCCTGTTTTTGTGCTAGCCATATTACTGCAGGCTTTCATTATAGACTCTATGTCTGTAGTATTCTCTATAACTTCGCTTTTTAAGAATTTAAATTGTTTAAAAAATTTACCACCTGTATTAAAATTTGTCGAGCCTACTAAAAGTAGAAACTTTCTTATTTCAGGTTGAAAAACGACTATAAGTGCTATAATACCTACTTTCATAAATCCGCCAAAAATGCCCGTTAGCAATTCCATGTTTAGAAAATCGGTAAATTTCCAGGCTAAGTAAATAATTATAATACCTAAAAAAATATTAATAGCTACGGTGCCTTTTACAAGCTTATACACATGATATAGAAGCAATGCAACAAGAAATACATCGATGTAATCGACAAGGTTTAGGTTTAAGATGGTATTAAATATTTCCAATATGCTAAGGCTTTATGTAAATTTAGTAAAATTATAGATAATTAGTGTTCGCCTAGAGCGTTAATAAGTGTAATACAGTCTTTAGCTTCTTTAACATCATGTACGCGTAATATTTTTGCTCCTTTTTGTAAAGCAATTGTATTTAAAACAGTTGTACCATTAAGCGCATGTTGTGCCGTTGTGTTTAATTTTTTATAAATCATAGATTTTCTAGATACGCCAGCCAATATTGGTTTGTCTATGATGTTTAAAAGCTCTAAGTTGTTTAATAGTTTGTAATTTTGGTCTAGAGTTTTAGCAAAACCAAAGCCAGGATCTATAATAATATCCTTAATACCTAGTTGGTGCGCGTTAGCAATGCGTTTAGAAAAATAATAAATAACATCTTTAACCAAATCATCATAAGTTGTAAGTGTTTGCATGGTTTTTGGTGTTCCACGCATGTGCATCATAATGTAAGGTACATGAAGCTGTGCTATTGTTTTTAACATGTTTTCGTCTAGCGCTCCGGCCGATATGTCGTTAATTAAAGCAGCACCAGCATTTATGGTTTCTTTTGCTATACGGCTTCTAAAAGTATCAATAGAAATTAAAGCTTCTGGAAAGTGTTTTATAACAGCATTTACAATGGGTATAATACGTTTTAATTCTTCAGTTTCACTAACATCATCAGCATTTGGTCTTGAGCTGTAAGCACCAATATCTATAAATGTAGCGCCAGCATTAAGCATGTGTTCAACATGTTTTAAAACATCGTTTATGTTTTTATGTACGCCACCATCAAAAAAAGAATCTGGTGTTACGTTTAAAACGCCCATGACTTTAGGAGTCGATAAATCAATAAGTTGTCCTTTACAGTTTATGGTCATATTTTTTTGTTCAAAATTACTGTAATGTAAGTTATTTTAATAAGAGTTTGAGTACTAATTTTTTTATTGATGAACATTAAATATTAAAGTTTGTACAACAGGTTTTGAACTTTGAAGTATTTATGCGAAATTTACGGAAATATTGATACCCTCTTTTATGCAAGATACCTCGAAGCAATACGATACTGTAATAAATAATTGTAAAGCCTTATTTATAAAAAAAATGGCCGATTATGGCAGTGCATGGCGTATATTACGTTTGCCATCTTTAACAGATCAAATTTTTATAAAAGCGCAGCGTATAAGAGGGTTACAGCAAAACGAGGTTAGAAAAATAAACGAAGGCGAGGTAAGCGAATTTATAGGTATTATAAATTATGCTATTATGGCGCTTATACAGTTAGAAAAAGGCGTTGTAGAGCAACCCGATTTAAATACCAAAGAAGCCACAAATTTATACGAAGCCCAAATTGCTACAACGAAGCAATTAATGTTAGATAAAAATCATGACTACGGCGAAGCCTGGCGCGATATGCGAGTTAGTAGCCTAACCGATTTAATTTTACAAAAATTATTACGTGTAAAACAAATAGAAGACAACAAAGGTAAAACCTTGGTTAGCGAGGGTATAGATGCAAACTATCAAGACATGATAAACTATGCCGTTTTTGCAATGATACATTTAAAACAAGCCGATTTGTAGTTTAACAAGTAAACAATAATTTAAAAGAATTTTTTATGAAAATACTAGTTGCATTAAGTCGAATTTTTGTTGGTGTTTTATTTATTATATCAGGATTAATAAAGTTAAACGACCCTATAGGATTCTCATATAAATTACAAGAATACTTTAGTGCAGATGTTTTAAACATGGAGTTTTTAATTCCGTTTGCTTTAATGATCTCTGTTATGGTTGTTGTTTTCGAGGTTGTTTTAGGAGTTTTTCTCTTAATAGGCTATAAACCAAAATTTACAGTTTACAGCTTGTTGGCCATGATTGTGTTTTTTACTTTTTTAACTTTTTATTCTGCTTATTTTGATAAAGTTAAAGATTGTGGTTGTTTTGGAGATGCTTTAAAATTAACCCCTTGGGAGAGCTTTACAAAAGACGTTGTCCTGCTGTTTTTTATATTAATATTACTTGCAGGCATAAAACACATAAAACCTCTATTTGGCGGCTTGTTTACAACCACGTTAGCGCTTTTAAGTTTTATAGGTAGTTTATGGTTTGGTTACCATGTTTTAGAACACCTACCAAGTAAAGATTTTAGAGCTTATAAAATAGGCGCTAACATAAAAGAAGCGATGCAAGTGCCTGAAGATGCAGCAAAACCAGTACAAGAATTTTATTGGACATTTAAAGAAAACGGCACTTTAAAAACCATAACAACCAATGGTGCTTACCCTACAGTAAACGGCGATTTTGTTAGTGTAGATAGTAAAGTTATTAAAGAAGGTTACAAGCCTGCTATTTACGACTTTTCTATAGAATCGGCAGAAGAAGATTTAACAGCACATTTCTTAAACCAAGATCATTTAATTGTTGTAGTGTCTTATAATTTAGAAAAAATGAGCCGAGATGGCGCCTTAAAATTAAAGCAATTACAAGATAAAGCGCGAAATAATGGCTATAAAATAATAGGACTAACATCCTCTGGCGATGCTATTAAGCAACGTATAAAAGAAGCCTATAAAATAGATTTTGATTTTTATGTTTGCGACGAGAAAGCACTAAAAACTATTGTGCGTGCAAACCCAGGTGTTTTAGAGTTAGACCAAGGTACTATAAAGCAAAAAGTACATTATAACGACATAGAAAAATTACAATTTTAATACACTAAAACACAACCACTGGTAAGCTACTTAATAAATAAACTAGGTTATGCACTACTCACGCTATTTGGGGTGGTTAGCATTATATTTCTATTGTTTAATGTTTTACCTGGCGATCCAGCAAAAATGATGTTGGGGCAAAACCAAACAGCAGCCCAAGTAAAAGTAGTAAAGCAAAAATATGGTTTCGATAAGCCTTTACCCGTACAGTATGCCTATTACATAAACGATTTGTTACCACTATCATTTCATTCAAAAAATAAAAATCATTACACCTTTTTACGCCCAGGTAAATACAGTGGCGTATCATTATTTACAATAGGTCAAGTAACCGTAGTATTAAAAGCACCCTATTTAAGAGAGTCGTTTACAAAACAAGGAAAACGCGTAAGCGATGTGTTAAAAGAAACACTACCCAATACCTTTGTATTGGCACTATCTGCCATTGTAATAGCTATTTTAACAGGTATTGTGTTTGGTATTATATCGGCATTATATAAAGATACTTGGCTAGATAAAACCATACAAATTTTAAGCACTTTGGGTATGAGTGTGCCTTCCTTTTTTAGCGCCATTCTATTTGCTTGGTTTTTTGGTTTTGTACTACATAAGTATACAAATTTACAAATGACGGGTAGCTTGTACGCGTTAGACGATTTTGGAGAGTCGATGCACATTAAATGGAAAAACTTAGTACTTCCAGCCGTTGTTTTAGGTATTCGCCCCTTGGCAGTAGTTATACAACTTATGCGTAACTCGTTATTAGAAGTTTTTAATCAAGACTATATAAGAACCGCCAGAGCAAAAGGCTTAACCGAGTTTCAAATTATAAAAAAACATGCCATTAAAAACGCATTAAACCCAGTCGTAACAGCCATATCTGGTTGGTTTGCCTCGATGCTTGCAGGCGCTGTTTTTGTAGAGTATATTTTTGGGTGGAACGGTTTGGGTAAAGAAATTGTAAACGCACTAAACACACTAGACTTACCTGTAATTATGGGAGCCGTATTAGTTATAGCAACACTTTTTGTAATTATAAACATATTTGTAGACTTAATATATGTTTGGTTAGACCCTAAAGTAAAATTATAAAAAACGCAACATGAAAAAAATAAAATATCTACTCTTACTGTTAATAACCACATTAAGTTGTCAAAAAGAACATAAAACCTTTTCAGTAAAAGCTTTAAACGATCAATTTATAACACAAGTAGGGGAGCAGGTCACCTTTCAAAATATTGTAGACCAGCACAAAGGCAAAAAAGTGTTTATAGACATTTGGGCTTCCTGGTGTGGCGACTGTTTAAAAAGCATACCACAAGTAAAAGCACTTCAAAATCAATTTAAAAATGTCGATTTTGTATTTTTATCCCTAGATAAAAGTGCCAAACAGTGGCAATATGCTATAAAAAAATATAACTTAAAAGGCGATCACTATTACATGCCAAAAGGTAAAAAATGCGATTTTGCTAATTTTGTAAACATCAGTTGGATACCAAGATACATGGTATTAGATTCGGTAGGAAATATCGAATTATTCAAAGCCATTACAACAGACGATAATAAGTTAATCGAGGCATTAAAAAAATAACTATTTTTGCAATTAAAATATAGAATTATTAATAAATAAAAATATAATTTTCCTAAAGGAAAGTTTGTCGTAACCATGAGAAAAAATATCGTAGCAGGAAACTGGAAAATGAATAATGATTTATCACAAACCGAATCATTATTAAAAGCTTTACAAGACCAAAAAACAACCTCTAATGCAGAGGTAATGGTAGCCCCAACCTTTACAAACCTATCGCAAGCTGTATCAACATTAAAAGATAGCAATATAGAAGTTGTAGCACAAAACATGCACTTTGCAGAAAACGGAGCCTACACAGGCGAAATTAGCGCAAGCATGTTAAAAAGTATTGGTGTAAAAACAGTTATTTTAGGGCACAGTGAGCGTCGCGAATATTTTAACGAAACAGACGAGCTATTAGCAAAAAAAGTAGACGCAGCATTAGCAAAAGGAATGCGTGTTATTTTTTGTTTTGGCGAAGAATTAGCCGATAGAAAAGCAGGTAACGAAGAAGCCGTAGTAGGATCTCAAATAAAAAACGCCTTATTTCACCTATCAGCAGCAGCATTTAGAAACATCGTTTTAGCTTACGAACCCGTTTGGGCCATTGGTACAGGCGAAACAGCAAGCCCAGAGCAAGCCCAAGACATGCACGCATTTATTAGACAAACACTAGCCAACAAATATGGCGAAGATGTAGCCGATGGCGTGTCTATACTATACGGCGGAAGCGTAAAACCAGCAAACGCAGAAGAGATTTTCTCTAAACCAGACGTAGACGGAGGTTTAATAGGAGGCGCATCACTAAAAGCCGAAGATTTCTTTGCCATAGTAAATGCCTTTTAAAAACACCACATATTCGTTTTAACTTAGGGCGTTACCCAAGGGTCGGGCTTTCGCGAGTCGCTCTCTACGAGGAGCTCCAACAAACGCTCAATCCCTAACGCACAAACAAAACGTAAAACAAAACATAAAATAAAACCTGTTAAATACTATATTTAACAGGTTTGTTTATTAAATAAAACACAGTACAACAGCATGTCTAATATCATATATATTGGTTACGAATTTACAGTAAGCCCTATACAACCTGGGGTAGAAATTCTAATAGCAGAACTAGGTTACGCCGGTTTCGAAAGCTTTGTAGAAACCGAAAACGGAGTAACAGCATACATTCAAAAAAACGATTGGAACACCAATATTTTAAACGATGTACAAATACTAGAATCCCCAGACTTTAACATTAACTATCAGTTTAACGAAATCGAGCAAACCAACTGGAACGAAGAGTGGGAGAAAAACTTTAACCCCATTATAGTAGACAATACCTGCTCTGTACGCGCACCATTTCACGAAAAACCAGACACAGCATACGATATCGTTATAGAGCCAAAAATGAGTTTCGGTACTGGGCACCACGAAACCACACACATGATGATACAGCACATTCTAAAAAACAACTTTACAAACAAGTCGGTGCTAGATATGGGTTGTGGTACAGGTGTTTTAGCCATACTTGCCGAAATGAAAGGAGCCAAACCTATAGACGCCGTAGACTACGATAATTGGTGTTATTTAAACAGTATAGAAAACGTATCTAGAAATACAGCCAAGCATATAACAGTAATAGAAGGCGACGCATCTGTGCTAAAAAATAAAACATACGATGTTATAATAGCAAACATAAACCGTAACATTCTATTACAAGATTTAAGCACCTATGTAAATTGCTTAAATAAAAACGGTATGTTATTTTTAAGTGGTTTTTACACCCAAGATATTCCCGTTATACAAGAAACATGCGAAAAACTTATGTTAAAATTCGAAGAAAAACTAGAAAGAAATAATTGGGTAGCTCTAAAATTCTTAAATTAGTACATCAATAAAAAAACATTCTAAAAATATAGTTGTATGAGCACCATAGAAAAAACTTTAGAAGACTTATTACTTCAAGAAGAAGTACTAACCCAAAACGAAATTGTGTTATTTAACGACGACGTAAACACATTCGATCACGTTATAGAAACACTCATGTACGCCTGCGAACACACACCAGAGCAAGCAGAGCAATGTTCTATAATAGTACATCATAATGGTAAATGCACTGTTAAAACAGGTTTGTTAGACGATTTAAAACCACGTTGTACAATGCTTCTAGAAGCAGGTTTAAATGCAGAAATTATTTAATACATCTTGTTTGCAATTAAAACAGAAAATAAAAAGCAGACCTATTGTATAAAAACAGCGTTTTTATAGTGGCTTTAATTTAAAATTTATAAAAAATAAATCTATTAAATTACTGAAAAACAAAGGCTTGGTTTTAGGTTTAAAATTTAAACGTATTTTTTTTTCAAAAAACATTTTGTATTCTATAAAAAGTATTATATTTGCACCCACAATAAGGCCTCGTGGCGCAACTGAATAGCGCACTTGATTACGGCTCAAGAGGTTACTGGTTTGAATCCAGTCGAGGTCACTAAAAGGGAATTTTCAATATTTTTTTGAAAGTTCCCTTTTTTATTTCCACTCAATGCCCCGTTAATACTGGCTATTGAAGCGAATATACTGTTCACTCGAAAAGTTTGAACTCGCTTGTTTTTAAAGTCATACCCTAAACCGTCTGGAAACAGCATATACTGTATTGATCGTTTTGTTTCAATATTCCCAGAGCTCCACAACGACGGTAGGTTGAGCGCATATTTAAGAGCTATGTTAATCGATTTTTTGAGGTTTGAACTATCGAAGCTGTGTGAGGATAAATTATCTTGTTTTTCTTTGATTTCAGCAGCTAGTTTAACTTTAAACTTATCGTATTGAGATCTATTTATTTCTTCAAAGACATAACGTTCTTCTAATCGGTCTAGCTTATTTTCTACAGTAGTAATTTCCTTGCGAAGTTTCTCAGTTTCTTTAATTCCTTCTTCATTCATTTTTACAAAAGTATCATAGATAATCTCTTTAAGTGGAGCAACATATTTTTTATCTTTTAAAGTGTAGGTATTTAGTAGATCTATAAATTCTTGATGGAGCTTTTTAGCACTTCTGTTTTCCTTACTTCCTTTACGACGATTCTTGTAATAGTATAATTCCTTTTTTTTTACGATAAAACCAGTGTAAGGTGTTCCACAGGTCGTTGATTTAAGAAAGGTTTTTAAAGGTAAATTTTCGTCATCAAATGAGTACTTTCTGGTTTCTGCTCCTGAGTTTAATAGGTTGTGAATTTTCAAGAAAATATCTTTAGATACTAATGGTGGATGAAGCCCTTCTATAATTTCTCCAGGAATAAGACTATTTACAATAAGGCCACAATAGAATGGATTTCTAAAGAAATCGCTAAGCCTCTTATCTGTAATATTCAGTCCTTTTTTTTGAAGCTTTTTTGCAATGTCGACATGAGACATATTGTTGTTTGCTTTCCAGATAAAAGCTTGCTTTAGAAGTTTTCCTTCCTTAGTTATAACAAAGTTTGGTGTTTTACCTTTTCCAGGGTTAGCATTGGTATACCCAAATGGATAGGCACCAGTCCAATGTCCTTTGCGAAGTTTTTCTTGCATGCCGGATACCGACTTGTCACGTCTCAATTCATTATCAAACTGAGAGAACATATAATATAAGTTCTGTTGAAAGGAACCTGCACTAGTAGAAGTATCGACCTCTTGGGTGGCAGATATTGTAACTATTCCTTGCTTTTTAAGTTGGTCACTTATGTAGGCTCCATTTGCGCCTGTACGAGAAAAACGGTCATAAGAGTAGACAATGATGTACCCTACGTTGCTTCTGCGTTTAACATAGTTGAGCATTTTTTGAAATTCTTTGCGCTCATCACTTTTTGCAGATTCATATGTACCTCCAAAATACTCACTTACTTCAAGCCCTTTTTTGGCAGCTAGTTGTTTGCAGTATTTGAGTTGAGTTTCAAGACTGGCGTTGTTTTCAGCTTGTTCTTTTGTCGAAACACGGGTGTATATAACCGCCTTCCCGTCAGTTCTTAGTTTTATGGCTTTGCCTTGTTTTGCAAATTGATTAAATATTGATAAATCCTTCATATTAACTCGTATTAAAAAGATGCATACAAACTATTTCTGCTAGCTCTTTTAGTGTTTTAATAGTGTCTTTGGCTTCCTCTTCAGAACAGTTTTCAAAACCTTCGTAGGTTTTAAGCCATTCGAAATCATAATCTTTGTTGTTTTTTTGAGTTTCAACTATTGTTGTTTCTAACATTTTGCATTCATAATCAATAGCTCCCAAATAAATTAGGTAACGATTGAATTTGAAAAATGGATTCTTATAATCTCATTAGCCGAGCTTCTTATTTTAAAAGGCCACTTTAAGCTATGCTAGTGGTTTACTTAACCTTGGTTTTTATAGTTCGATTGATAAATACCACTCGACCATCATTCTGTTTAATTTCAATATTTTGGTAATTGTGCTCTTTTAGTAAGTCTACAATTCTTGTGCGTTGTTCTACACGTTCGGTGCTTTCTATCATATCGATTCGCCCGTTTCGTTGAGTTACTTTAATGGATTCAAAAGTTCTTTTACGCAGCATTGTGATGACTTGTATTTCTTCTTCTGATAAGTTATTAAAGTCATGTTGTGAGATTGATTGCTTCATGGTTAATTGCTGTTTTTCTTTTCAAGTAACTGTCTTAGAAGTTCTATTTCTCTTTTCATAGCTTCATCAAGCTTAACGCGTGTTTCAAGAAGCTGATCTTCAATGGCATCTAGTTTTTTTTCAAAATACTGCCGCATTTCTTTCATTTCAATAGACTTAGACTCTAAAAGCTTTTCAAATTTTAAGGTAGCTTTTTTGCTTTCAATCTGTACAGAGGCAATAATTTCTAGAAACTTTTCAGCTTTTTCTCTATCAATTTGCGATATGAAGTTGTTTATCATAGTATTGACTTCAATTACTCCAACAAGTGTGTTTTTAGACCCTGGTTGAGCGGTATTAATACCTTTAATTTCTCCTTTACCCGCGTGAATATTTGTACTGTAATCTCCAGAGCTATTAATTCCATTTCCAGAGACCGTAATGTTCATGATGGTGTTTGGTTTATAACTCAAAGGGTTTCCTTCAGAATAGAAGTAGTTCATATCGACGTTAAATTCCTTAGCAAAGTTTATAAGTGCAATATGAGGAATGTGTTTACTGCGTCCCCTTACTGCAGATACGATACTTCTATTATTAGGGTATACAGCTTTACCAATAGCACTATCATTTGTAGGTTTAATACCTAATTCGGTGTTGATTGCAATTACTTCGTCCACTGCTTGGATGAATTTGATGTCGATGTTATCAAAAAGAGGGTTTTCTTTCATTTCAGTTTTTTTTACACAGTTGTTATTTTATAAAAAAATAATGTATTTGTATATTTAAACAACAAAATTATATATATTTGGCATCAAAAACAATATTTTGATGTTTTATTTTGTTAAATAACAAATAATGTGTTGTCAAATATTTTAAAAAACTTTT
Source organism: uncultured Algibacter sp. (assembly GCA_937936645.1). Taxonomy (GTDB): domain Bacteria; phylum Bacteroidota; class Bacteroidia; order Flavobacteriales; family Flavobacteriaceae; genus Postechiella. The sequence goes on along the minus strand of CALHCQ010000067.1, from coordinate 3,355 downwards.
ACAATGTATTTACAATCTGAAATTAAAACGGTCTTGTTGAAGATGGAAAAGCTTTACGATAGCCCTATCACAGTACTTACAAAAACTTCTAATTTGTCTCGACCTACGGTTTCTAAATTTTTTAATAATCAGGCTATAAAGCCAAGTAGTGTAGAAACTCTTTATGAATTGTGTTTAGACCTTATAGAGGATAAGGAAAAAAAGAGACAGTCTTCCTTAAAAAGAGAGCAAGGACTATTTAAAGAGTCACAGCGAGAGCAGAAGACAAGTACCACATACAGCTTGTAAACTGTAAAGACAATACCAAAAAGGTAAGCATAACATACCACTTCACTGACAGTATTTACTGAGGTGTGGCTATTTCTTAATCAATGCCCATTATACAATATTCTACTGCATTTAAAGCATTAGATTTTTATGTAAGTAAACATAATTCAAGCCAACAAGACCTCTCTTCTCACATAAGGCAGGCAATGATTTTAACTGCAAGAGAAATCATTAAGATATATTCACTTTCACTACTGAAGGCTAATAGTATTAAAGCGGTAGATTTTCAAAATCTTCCACCCTTAAAAACTAACAATGTACAATTAGCTAAACGAGCAAAAGCAAGTACAAGAACCATCCAAAGACACCTTAAGCGCCTTATAGAAGCAGGTGTCATAATAAAAAAGATATGGCACGGATCTAATTCAGGATACGAGCTTTTTATTAACCCTAATATCTTGTTAATAGGTGGTGTAAAAGCCGTTGATAAGCCTAAAAATGACTCAAAAGTTAATAAAACAAAAGTAGCTGATAATCAGTTTTTTAAAAATAATATAGCGCCAATTTGTCCTCATACAGATACTAGTAACAATGGTTACATAAATAATATAATAATAGGGGTTGATAAGTTGAAGACAACAATGAGTTCGTTGCCACTCTCATCTTGCTCTAAGTCACGCAACGCAACTAGTAACACCTTGACAGGATACACAGGGAAAATAGCCCCTAAAAAAAATAATGATGCAGGGGAAATAGCGCGGAACATAAGAGCCACAGAACAAACTGGCGGCGAAATTTCTCGAGCCGATCTTGCTCGTTCCGCGTCCCTTTCCTTTTATGTAAATGCACTATGGAAGCTAGCGCGAAATACAATTTACAATACACATTACCTCACTAAAAGTCAAGAGGTAAAAGCCAAAGAATTGCTTTTTAAATGGTACGACCCAGTTCCAGATAAAAAGCTGGAAATCGTACATCAGGTTTACGTTGAGCGACTTGGAATCGTCCAGAAATATATAGCCAAAGACCCTAAAAATCGCTATGTACAGCTTCCAGATAAGTATTTTAATCCGAAAAACACTTCAGGTTTTTCGGGAACACGAGCTTGGTATAACCAACAAAAAAAGCGTGAATTGGAAGTGCAAATGAAACTTGTTTTACATGCCCAGATACGAAGATTTTTGAGTAACGAGAAGAAAGAGACCGCAAAGCAAAAACCACGACTGGCACTTTTTAGAGCTTGCGAAACAAGATTAGGAAAACTAGGTCAGCCTCAATTAGTCCGAGAATTTCATGCATCAGTTTTAAACCATAGTACCCATAAATTTTTACAATTCAATACATAAAGAATGAATCCATTTAAAAGAAAAGGCAGCACCTTGGGTAAAAAACTCAAAGGAGCGCTAACAGATGTTTCTGTTGATGTTTTTGGCTATGAAAAGATAGTCAAAAAGAACATATTACATCGTACCAATTACATTTCAAAACGTTTAGAAATTCCTAGCGAGCGCATCTATATCAGGATTTTTCAAAAAGACCACACCATTAAATCATTCCTCTACAACCAGAGAAAACCAATTGCAAGAATACCAACAGGAGAACTTACTTATTTTTTTCTAGAAGAACACCTAGCGCAATTAGGTGGTTTTCAAAACAAGGTTGCTTTTAGTATCAAGAAATATTTAAAAGAATTAGCTACTGCAAATCATATTGAGGAGGAAAGCGTACGCATTATAATTCATGTTAAGGACAATGAAGTATACATTAATGCTTTTCATAATGAAGCGTTTATCAAACTAATTCCACTTAAATCACTAATAAAATTCTTCAAATAATGACACAGAAAAAAGGCTGGAAACTAGGTCAAGACTCATTTACAAAAATGATTGTCTGGTTTAAAGATGGTAATGTAAGAACAATGTATTCTATAGACTGGAGGCATAAATTATCTAGAACGCGAAGTAAAGAAACTGGATTGGAGCGCTTTCGTAAAAAGATAAAACAATATGGTTCCTTAGCGGGCACCATTGAGATTTATGACAAAGGAACTGGGCAGCGTATTGCTAAGTATTACCAGGGAATAGAAAAAGAACTTCCAAATGACCCAGTATGAGAACTATTAAGGAACTGAAAGCAAAACTGCATTCTAAAAATAGTTTTCAGACCAGATACGACATTGAGCCAGATAATAAAATTCATTTACTCTACGTGAGTCCTAAAATGAATGCGACTGGCTACTACAGGATGATAGCGCCAGCTTTAGAAATAAATAAAATGGCTACCCACAAAGCCATAATCACTAGTATTGAGAGCAATGACTTCTCCAACAATCTCACCGAAATGGTGCATCAGTTAGACGAGCGATTGATTACCTGGGCAGATTATGTCATTTTTCCATCTCTATTTAGTGATGTGAGTTATCTATTTCAGGTTATTAAAACACTCAATCCATCGGTACAGTTGGTAATGGATGTAGATAGAAATTACTTTGCGATGTTTGATAGTATTCCGCTTTCGCGAAAGCTAACAAAAGAAAAGCTAAAGCTACTAGAACAAAACTTAGGACTTATAGATTTACTGACTGTGGCAAATGAGACGTTTCAAAAATTTCTTCAACGTTTTATAGATAACCGATTACCGAGTTCAAGTGCACTGGTGCAATATCAACCTAGTTTAGTATCGAGATTTGGGTATGAAGAAATGCCACCGCTATCTAAAAACACTTCCACGCAACTTCGCATAGGATTCATAAAACCAACCGAAGAAGATTTACTATCTTTTAAGGAAGTCTTATTTAAAATGAGTGCTGCCTTTAAGGATAAAATACAGTTTGTATGCTTTGGCAAGCCTCATTCTTCTATGGAAGGTGATTTACTCCTTAAAGAAATAGATTGTGAAATACACGACTCCGTTTCCTTCTTGGGCTATTTTGAAAAGCTCAATAGCCTGCAACTCGATGTCGTTTTACTACCTGCTAAAGAAGGACTTTATAACAGATACCAAAATAACCAATTATTCTTGGAGCTTTCCGTATTTGGTATTCCAGTAGTAGCTTCTATTTACCATCCTACTTCAAAACTAATTAGTG
>CALHCQ010000066.1 GCA_937936645.1 uncultured Algibacter sp. | reverse complement strand
ATTATGCTGGCCAAGAAAAATACGATGTAGAGGCTAAAGATCTTAGTAATGCCTATGCGCATTTAAAGGTAATAAATAATAAAGTCGTTTACTATGCAGGGTTTGCATGGTCTACAAGCGGACAATTTAAAAACAAAGCAGATTGGGAAAACTACCTAAGCAACTTTGCTAAAAAAATTGAACACCCATTAACAATAGAATTAACAAAATAAATAAAACCAAAAATAATGAATCATCTATTTAGCGTAGAAAACAAAGTCATTTTAATCACCGGTGGTGGTGGTGTATTAGGAGGTAACATGGCATCCTACTTACTTAAAAACGGTGCTACCGTAGTTATTTTAGATTACAAAGACGAAATCGTAGATACTGCAGTAGATAACTTAAAAAAAGTTAGCGAAAAAATATCTGGATACGTATGTAACGCACTAGAAAAAGAAAGCTTAGAGGCTGTGTCTGATAAAATTATTGCAGCTCATGGTAAAATTGATGTATTAATTAATGCTGCAGGTGGTAACATGCCAGGTGCAACTATTGGTGTAGATCAAACCATTTTTGATGTAAATATAGATCACTTTAAAAAAGTAGTAGATCTTAACCTTTTTGGTTCTATTTTACCTGCATTAGTATTTGGTAAAGAAATGACAAAAAAGAAAGAAGGTGTTATAATTAACATTTCTTCTATGACGGCGCAAAGTGCTATAACTCGTGTTGTAGGTTACTCGGCATCGAAAGCAGCGATAGATAACTTTACGAAATGGATGTCTGTAGAGCTGGCACTTAAATTTGGAGAAGGCTTACGTGTTAATGCCATTGCACCAGGATTCTTTATTGGTAACCAAAACAGAGATTTACTAATAGATAAAGAAACAGGAGAGTATACAGACCGTGGTGATACTATTATTAGAAACACACCAATGAAACGTTTTGGTGATGCCGATGAGTTAAATGGATCTATACACTATTTATGTTCTGAAGCTTCTAAATTTGTAACAGGCGTTGTGGTACCAATAGATGGCGGATTTAGCGCTTTTAGCGGAGTTTAATATTTAGATACAAAAAAATTATGGAACAAACATGGAGATGGTACGGGCCTAACGACCCAGTAAGCCTTTTAGATATAAAACAAGCTGGAGCAACAGGTATTGTATCGGCATTACACCACATTCCAAACGGAGAAGTTTGGACTACAGAAGAAATTCAAAAAAGAAAAGATACTATAGAAGCCTCTGGCCTAAACTGGAGTGTTGTAGAAAGTATACCCGTACACGAAGCTATTAAAACACGCTCTGGTGACTTTAAAACTTATATAGAAAATTACAAAACAAGTATAAAAAACTTAGCATCATGTGGTATTAACATTGTATGCTACAACTTTATGCCTGTTTTAGACTGGACGCGTACGTCTTTAGATTACGAAGTAACCGATGGCTCTAAAGCATTGCGTTTTGATGTTATTGCGTTTGCTGCATTCGAGCTGTTTTTATTAAAAAGACCAGGTGCAGAAAACGATTATAACAAAGACCAACAAGAGCAAGCTAAAACATATTTTGCGACACTAAGCCAAGAAGCAAAAGATAAATTAGTTCGTAACATTATAGCTGGATTACCAGGTGCAGAAGAAGGGTATACGCTAGAGCAGTTTCAAACAATTTTAGACACGTATAAAGACATAGATGCACAAGTATTAAAAGAAAATCTTGTAGCGTTTTTAAAAGAAATTATACCCGTAGCTTCTCAAAATGAAGTTTTAATGTGTATCCACCCAGACGATCCACCGTACGCTATTCTTGGTTTACCACGTGTTGTTAGTACCGAAGAAGATTATGCATACCTTTTCGAGCAAGTACCAAACAGATCTAACGGTATTACATTTTGTACCGGGTCTTTAGGTGTTAGAGAAGATAACGACTTAGTACAAATATTTAAGCGTTTTGCAGACCGTGTACACTTTTTACACCTAAGAAGCACGCAACGTGACGAAGCAGGTAACTTTTACGAAGCAAACCACTTAGAAGGTAATGTAGACATGTATGCCGTTATAAAAGAAGTGCTTGTAGAACAAAAAAGACGTAAAGCTGCTGGTATGAAAGATGCACTTATACCAATGCGTCCAGATCATGGACACCAAATGCTTGACGATTTACGTAAAAAAACCAACCCAGGCTACTCTGGTATAGGACGCTTACGCGGATTAGCAGAATTACGTGGTCTTGAATTAGGTATTTTAAAAAGTAATGTTATATGAGTAACATAAAAGCAGATACATTTATTACCGACGATTTTTTATTACAATCTGATGTAGCAAAAACGTTATATCACGATTATGCAAAAAATCTTCCAATTATAGATTATCACAACCATTTATCGCCACAGCAAATAGCAGAAGATTTACCTATTGGTAATATTACAGACGCTTGGCTAGACGGCGATCATTACAAATGGCGTGGTATGCGTGCTAATGGCGTAGACGAAAGCTTTATTACAGGCACTGCTAGTAAGAAAGAAAAATTTAATAAATGGTCAGAAACGGTTCCTTATACTCTAAGGAACCCGCTCTTTCATTGGACGCACCTAGAGTTAAAAAGGTATTTTAATATTGATAAAATATTGCAACCTAATACAGCAGATGCTATTTATGATGAGGCAAATAAAAGCTTGGCAACCAAAACGCCAGCCGATTTATTAAAGCACATGAATGTAGAGGTTATTTGTACAACAGACGACCCTATAGACACTTTAGAGCATCATAAAGCTATTGCAGATAAAAATATCTTCACCAAAGTATATCCTACGTTTAGACCCGATAATTTATTATTAATTGCAAACAATAATTTTCCTAGCTACATAAAAAAACTAGAAAAAGCGGTTGCTTTTAACATATCAAATCTAGAAGATCTAGAAAAGGCAATAGAAAATAGAATAGACTTTTTTAATGCACATGGTTGCCGTTTATCCGATTACGGATTAGAACAAATCTATGCATTTGATTTTACAGATGAGGAAGCTGATGCCATATTTACTGCAAGAATATCTGGTAAGGAAATAACCGAAAATCAGGCTAATATTTTTGCATCTTGTATATTGTTTAAATTATGCAAAATGTATCATAAAGTAAATTGGATACAACAATTTCACTTAGGTGCAATTCGTAATAACAACAGTCGTTTGGTTCAAGAAATTGGTGCCGATGCTGGTTGCGATTCTATAGGCGATTTTAATCATGCGCAAGCAATGTCTAAATTATTTAACAATCTAGATCAAGAAAATGCGTTAAGTAAAACAATAAGTTATAATTTAAACCCTGCACACAACGAAGTATTTGCAAGTATGATGGGTAATTATAGCGAAGCTGGTGTTGCTGGTAAAATGCAATTTGGATCTGGATGGTGGTTTTTAGACCAAAAAGATGGTATGGAAAAGCAAATAAATACCCTATCTAACATGGGCTTATTAAGCCGTTTTGTTGGTATGCTTACAGACAGTCGTAGTTTTTTATCATTCCCAAGACATGAATATTTTAGAAGAATTCTATGTAACCTGTTAGGTGAAGATGTAAAACAAGGACTAATACCAAACGATACTGCTTTTTTAGGTAAAATGGTACAAGATATTTGCTATTACAATGCCTTAAACTATTTCAAGTTTAAATAAATAAAAGTGTATATTCACACATTCTATTTCTTAATGTATTGTTATGTTAAGAAATAGAATGTTTATCTCAATAATAATAACATAATAACACATGAAATTTAAATTAATTCTCTTTGCTATCTTGATTACAAGTTTTGCTGCTTGTAAAAAAACCGATGGCACAAAGGTTTTGTATTTAGGCCATACATTACCACAAACACACCCAGTACATAAAGGGATTGTAGAATTTCAAAAAGCATTAGAATTAAAATCTAAAGGCACACTAAAGGTTAAAATTTTTCCAGATGCACAATTAGGGTCCGAAAGAGAAGTATTAGAGCTTTTACAAATAGGAAGTGTGGCTGCTACAAAGGTAAGTGCTGCTACTTTATCTAATTTTGTACCAGAATATCATTTATTTGGTATTCCTTATTTATTTAGAAATAAAAATCATCAATTTGATGTTTTAGAAGGTGCTGTAGGTAAATCTATTCTAGAGAAAGGATCTAAATTTTGGCTACGTGGTTTATGTTATTACGATGCGGGAAGTAGAAGTTTTTATACGAGCAAAAAAGCCATAAGAACACCTGCAGATCTTGACGGATTAAAAATTCGTGTTATGAATAACCAAATGGCTATTAACATGGTAAACTCTATGGGAGGATCGGCAACACCACTAGCTTATGGCGAATTGTATACAGCCATACAACAAGGTGTGGTAGATGGTGCGGAGAATAACCCACCATCATTTGTATCGTCTAACCATTACGAAATAAGTAAATATTACACTCTAGATCAGCACTCGTCTGTACCAGATGTATTATTAATAGGTACAAAGTATTGGAATAGTTTATCTGAAGAAGAAAAGGTTTGGGTACAAGAAGCTGCTGATGAATCCGCGCAAGCGCAAAAGAAATTTTGGAATGCATCGGTTGAAGAATCTATGAGCATTGCAAAAAAAGCAGGTGTAGAAATTATTATACCTAAAAAATCGTTGTTCGCAGAAAAATCTAAATCTGTATTAATCGATTTCATAAAAAAACATCCAGAGATGTCTTCTTTAGTTGAACAAATAAAAAAACAATAAATTATGAGTAAATCACCACTTATATTTGATAAAGTAAATAAGACACTCGAGTTTGTATTAATTACAATATTCGCCTTATTAGTATTAGATGTATTATTTCAAGTATTTTCTAGATATATTCTAGGAACCTCTTTTACTTGGACAGAAGAGTTTGCAAGATTTGCATTAATATGGATGACTGTTTTAGGTGCTGCATACTTAAATGCAAAGAGAGAGCACTTGTCTATGGATTTTGTATATCAAAAATTATCGCCTTCAAACAAAAAAATAGCATCAATAATTATAGAAATTCTCGTATTACTGTTTGCATTAATTATAATGGTTATTGGGGGTTTAAACCTTGTATATACTACATTACACTTAGAGCAATTATCTGGTACGTTACGTATACCACTGGGTTATGTTTATGCAATAATGCCTTTTAGTGGTTTCTTAATTATTTGCTTCTCGATATACCACATCATCAATATTTTAAAAAACAAAATAACTAATTAATTATGAGTATAGAAGTTATAAGTATTATCGTCTTGTTTATTAGTTTCTTTGGTCTTTTATTATTAAAAGTACCTGTGGCTTACAGTATAGGTATAGCAACAACATTAAGTTTACTATTAAACATAGAAAATCTGCCTGGTATAACGACCATTGCGCAACGAATGACTACCGGAATAGATAGTTTTGCGCTGTTAGCAATTCCTTTTTTTGTACTTGCCGGAGAAATAATGAAACGAGGTGGTATAGCAAACCGACTTATAAATTTTGCAAAATCTTTGGTATCTAGTTTACCAGGTGGTTTAGCATATGTAAACGTATTAGCATCTATGTTATTTGGTGCGATATCTGGTTCTGCTTTAGCGGCAGCATCTGCCATTGGTTCTATTATGACAGATAGGATGGAAAATGAAGGTTACCCACGTACACTAAGTGCATCTGTAAATATTACGGCATCTACAACAGGATTATTAATTCCGCCAAGTAATATACTTATTGTTTACGCTTTAGCCAGTGGTGGTACGGCATCTGTAGCCGCATTATTTATAGCTGGTTATTTACCAGGAATTTTATTAGGTTTAGCAATAATGGGTTATGTCGCTTACATTGCAATTACTAAAAATTACTCTAAAGGAAAACGTGCAACACTTAAAGAAATATGGCAGTTTTTTAGAAAAGCTTTTTTTAGCTTACTATTGCTTGTTATTGTTGTTGGTGGTATTGTAGCAGGTGTTTTTACCGCTACCGAGGCTTCTGTAATAGCAGTATTATATGCAGCAATTCTAGCTCTTGTTTATGGTGATATGACTATGAAAGATTTCCCAGAAATTCTATTAACTAGTGCTAAAACAACTGCCGTAGTTATGTTTCTAATATGCACATCTATGGCGATGTCTTGGTTATTCTCTTTTGAAGGAATACCTGAAATGATTAGTAGATTTTTACTAGACTCTTTAAATAATAAATTTGCTATATTTTTAGCTATAAACCTAATATTATTAGTCATTGGTACTTTTATGGATATGACACCAGCTGTGTTAATATTTACACCCATATTTTTACCTGTAGTAACTACTTTAGGTATGGATCCTGTTCATTTTGGTATTGTTATAGTTCTTAACTTATGTATTGGTATTTGTACGCCTCCAGTTGGTACTTTATTATTTGTTGGTAGTGGTGTAGCAAAAGTTTCTGTTACTCAAGTAATAAGACCGCTATTGCCTTTTTTAGCTATTATGGTCGCAGTATTAATGCTTATTAGCTTTATACCAGAAATATCGATGTTCTTACCAAGACTATTTGGTTTAAAATAATAAATAAACATATTTTACAAAAAAAGCGCCTCTTTAAAAGAGGCGCTTTTTTTTGTAAAATAATTTGCATGAACTATAAGTAACAATAAAAAAAATGAAGCTCAACATTAAATGTTAAACTTCATTTTTAGTAACTATAATAAGTTTATAGTATTAGTTTCCTGTAACAATTGTTTTGTAAGTCGTACGAAAAAGACCTTTAGAAATTTCATAATCTACGGTTGCTACTTTTTTAATACCACCATTTTTTGCAGCAGACTCTATACTAACATCTACTGGTGTTAATGCGATACCAAACCAAATAGTCTTTTCAGATACGCCTTCTTTTACAGCCTTGTTTCCTGTTATCACGCCAGGGTAAGACACACTACAAGAAGTTAATAAAACTCCTAATAATCCAATATATAATACTTTTTTCATTCTATTTATTATTTAGCAGTTACAATAAGTTCTTTCTTTTGGAAAAAGATATAATTAGATATCTTTTCATCTACAGTTGCAATAGCAGATTTTATTTTTCCGTTTTTTGCAGCTTCTTTAATACCGTAGTTTTTATTGAATTCAATACCTAAAAAAACTGTAGTTTCAGACGTCCCTCTTAAGTTTCCGATTTCAGCTCTAGAGGCTGTTACAGGTACTATAACAGTACAAGATGTAAGTGCTAATGTTGCAACAATAGCTATAAAGTTAATTTTTTTCATAATTTCTATTCTCCGTAAACTTTAGTTTTAATTATTGGCACAATAAATACTTTTGTAACAACTTCTGATGCACCAGCTTGTTTAACATTTCCTCTTTTAGCAGCAGTTCTTAAAGAACTATCTCCAAAAAGAACAACTGTCGATTCTCCTGAATTAGTTCCTATTGGCTGTCCTGTAAGTTGGATTGATCTTGATACAGTACAAGATGACAATAATCCAGCAACACCTAAAAATAATAGTGTTTTTTTCATAAAATAATTTTAGTGATTAATTATAGGCGAATATATAGAACTATAAAATATAAAAAAAGAAAAACGTATTATTTTAATTACATAAAAAAAAGATAATCAACAATAACAACATTTAAATAAAACAAGAAATAAATAAAATAAGAAACAAACTACAGTATAAAAATAAATTGAGCTTAAAACAAAAAAATCCTCAACATAAATAAATATGTTGAGGATTAAAAAAGGCGGCGACCTACTCTCCCACAAGTGTAGTACCATCGGCGCTAATGGGCTTAACTGCTCTGTTCGGAATGGTAAGAGGTGAGCCCCATCGC
>CALHCQ010000065.1 GCA_937936645.1 uncultured Algibacter sp. | reverse complement strand
GTACAACGACAAGGTTAATAAAGAAAGTATAATAATTAAGGCAACACTTAATATAGAAATTAGTGCCCCAAAAAAGTTTTTGTCTTTCTCTTTATCTAATTCTTTGGTTGTCTTTTTTAATTTTTGAGATTGATTTTGTATAACCGCTTTGTTTCTTTTATGTAATTTAATATTAGCTTTTCTTCCTGTTTTGTGAGATTCTGAGCTAGCTATGTATTTTTTATATAGTTTGCTAGATTCTTTGTAATTTTTTAGTTTGCTATTTATGTTAGCTAATGAAAGATATCCTATACTTATAGGCCAAGAATATTTTTTTTCTAGTGCAATATCTAAACCTTTTTTAGAGAGGTCTAGTGCTTTTGTATGATTACCATAATGTGAGTATATATTCGCTAAATTAATATATGCTTCACATAACGTTTTAGGTCTTTGTTTCGATTTTTGTATGGATTCTTCTATAAGTTTTTTTGCTTTAGTATAATCTTTTAGCTTTAAATACGTTTTTCCCTCTTCTAATAAAACATCAGCTAGGTAACCTTTCATGTTTTTTTCTATAAATATAGATTTTGCAGTACTGTAGGAATTTAATGTTTTATCATATTCTCGTCTAGAAAAATAGATGTCTCCAAAAATATAAAAAGAAATTGCAAGGTTTTTTTTGTCATTGGTTTCATGCTGAATCGTTATAGCTTTAGTTAACCAATCTATTGCGTTATCTTTTTCTTCTATTTCGGTTTGTAGTTTTCCTTTTAAGGTATATAACTCACCTATTTTTTTTTTGTATTTTTTTAGTTTAGCAACTTGAATAGCAGAGTCTAAATCTTTGTCGGCTTCGTAATAATTAAAATTTCTTTTTTTTGTAAAATGCGATTTTATTAACTTAGATATCGTTTTGTCTTTGTAGACTTTATCTTGTGCGCATAAACTAATACTAGTGCATAATAATAGTATGAGTATGTGAAATTTATTTTTGTGCATTGTAAAGTAATATACACAAATATAATTATTTATGAGATAAAAAGATTTTCTTTTGTGTTAAAACAGAAATCAGGTCTATTATTCTAGAAGAATATCCGGTCTCGTTATCATACCATCCAATTATTTTAACCATGTTACCAATAACAGAAGTCATTTGAGCATCAAAAACACAAGAATGTGTGTTTCCTACAATGTCTATGGATACAATAGGGGCTGTTGTGTATTCTAAAATACCTTTGTATTTGTTAATGGAAGCCTCTTTAAAAGCGTTGTTAATGTCTTCTATGCTTACTGTTTTTTTTACATTAAAAGTAATGTCTGTTAAAGAACCATTTATTATGGGCACGCGTATGCCACAGCCTCCTATTACATTTGCTAGTTTAGGAAATATTTTGGTTAAAGCCTTTGCAGCACCTGTTGTTGTAGGTACTATAGATTGTCCTGCAGCCCTAGAACGCCTTAAGTCTCTGTGTGGTTGGTCGTGTAAACTTTGGTCTGTTGTATAAGAATGTACTGTTGTAATATAAGCTTGATTAATACCACATAGGGTATTAATAACATCTATCATTGGAGCAGCATTGTTTGTTGTGCATGATGCGTTAGATATCATGCTTTCTGTACCAATTATTGTTTGATCGTTAACACCTAAAACAATAGTTTTAATTTCATCTTCTAAGGCTGGTACACTAAGTATTACTTGTTTTGCTCCATTTTTTAAATGATGCTTTAATTCTTCTGTTAACTTAAATTTACCTGTAGATTCTATAACAAAGTCTACATGATGTGGTGTCCAATTTATGTTTTTAGGATGATTGTTGTGTAATAGCGCTATTTTTTTTGTGTTGACTATAATGTGATTTTCGTCAAAAGTAACGTCTTCTTTAAATACACCGTGAACACTATCGTATTTTAATAAATGACTTAATGTTCTAGCATCAGCTAAATCATTAATAGCTACTACCGTTATGTTCTCGTGGTTTTGCAGGAGTCTGAATAATCTTCTTCCTATTCTACCAAAACCATTAATTGCAACATGAACCATATTATTAATTTATGTGCTTTTGTGCTTTATATGATGAGCGAACTAGCGCACTACTTTCTACATGGCGAAACCCTAACTCTAAACCTATAGTTTCGTATTCTTTAAATTGTTCTGGGGTTATAAATTGCTTTACGGGTAAGTGTTTTTTACTAGGTTGTAAATATTGACCTATAGTAACCACATCTACTTGGTTCGCTTTTAAGTCGTGCAATGTTTCTATAACTTCTTCTCTAGTTTCTCCAAGTCCTAACATAATACCCGATTTTGTACGACGTTGCCCTTGGTTTTTTAAATAGTTTAAAACTTCCATACTACGGTCGTATTTAGCTTGTATTCTTACCTCTCTAGTAAGACGTCTTACAGTTTCTATGTTATGAGAAACAACTTCTGGAGCTACATCTACAATACGATCTATATGTTGCTCTATGCCTTGAAAATCTGGAATAAGTGTTTCTAATGTTGTTTCGGGATTCATTCTACGAACGGCCTTTACGGTTTCGCTCCACATAATGCTTCCCATGTCTTTAATATCATCTCTATCTACACTCGTTAAAACGGCGTGTTTAATTTTCATTATTTTTATAGAGCGTGCTACTTTTTCTGGTTCATCCCAATCCACCTGTTCTGGGCGTCCAGTTTTTACGCCACAAAAGCCACAAGATCGTGTGCAAACATTACCCAAAATCATAAATGTTGCAGTACCTTCGCCCCAGCATTCTCCCATGTTTGGGCAGCTACCAGAAGCACAAATTGTATTAAGTTTGTACTTGTCTACAAGACCTCTTAGTTCTGTATATTTTTTTCCTGTAGGTAATTTAACTCTTAGCCATTTAGGTTTAGCTTGACGTTTTGGTAGGATGTTTGATGCTGTTTCAGACTTCATATAGCTATATGTAATTAGTAGCACAAAGATACGAAGTATTCCATTAATGCTTGTCTAAATTTTTAACTAGAAAAAATGAAAAAGCATGACTTTTGGGGTAATTAAAAATTATTTGTGGTGTTTGTGTTTATTGTTTTTTTTGAATAATGCCTGCCAACAGTTTCTTTGCTCGAAGTAGCTTTACTTTTATATTGTTTATGGGAGCATTAAGTTCTTTAGATATTTCTTTATAGCTTAATTCTTGAAAATATCTTAACATAATAACTTCTTGGTAGTGAGGTTTTAATTTTTTTATATCTCTGAGAAGTTTTGCTAAATTTTGTTCTGTTATTAACTTGTCTTCGGCAGACGGTGTTTCATCTAAAACTTTATAAACCGATTCGTTATTATCTGTTGTTCTTTGCGATATCGAATTTTTAGATTTTCTAAGTAAATCTATATGAATATTTTTCGATATAGTTATTAACCATGTTTTAAATTGGTAAGCATCGTTAAACGTGTTGATTTTATCGAAAGCTCTAGAAAAAGTTCTTATGGTAATATCTTCAGCATCATTTTCATTTGATACCCTTTTTAATTGAAACCCATATACATCATCCCAATACAAGTCTAACAAAAAATTAAATGCTTTTTGGTTATTTTGTTTAGCAAGTTGTATCGCTTCTTTTATTTCCAATGTTTAGGTTTTGATGAGGTGTTTGTTATAAAGATAACAAATTGAAATAGAATTAAGAAGATTTCAAAAAAAGGAACGAAGAAAAGTAAGTCTAATTCGTTTAACTTCTTAGCACTAGTACCGTATACTATGTATTGTACTACAAGTTTAACTGCAATTATAGCGCTTACTATTTGCCAATTAAATGATAAACTTATGAGCAGGGTACCTAAAACCCAAAATAATAAAGACGAACAATAAATAAGACTTAGCAGTGTTTTGTGAATAAATTTATAATGTTTAGAAATAAAAGTGTCTTGCCTGTTTTGAAGTACCCAATCCTTAAATGTGTTTTTTGCCTGTGTTGTTGTAAAACTATCTTTAGAAAACACAACACTTGTATTCTTTTTTGTTGCGGTTTGATTTATAAATAAAGCATGATCTACTTTTTTTATATTCATGTGAGACATAAAACCATTAGCATCGAAAAATTGTTTTTTTGTGTAAGCTAAATTTGTCCCAACACCAGTAAACGGTATACCGCTTTTAGCAAAAGACATATATTGTATAGCTTTTACAAGATTTTCAAAACGTATTAATTTATTTAATATTGAATTCTTAACTTTTGTGTAAGCGCCATAGCCTATAACAATTGTTTTACTACCGCTTATTTGGCTGTTTAGCTCTTTAATCCAGTTACTAGTTATTGGCTTACTGCTTGCTTCTATAAATAATAAATTTTGGTTTGTGGCAGCTTTAATGCCAAGTGTAAGTGCATATTTTTTATTCCCCCAAAAAGCTTCGTTATTTTTTACATTAACCAACTTAATATTGCTGTGTTTTTCGGCAAAATCTTCCATAATTTCGAAGGTGTTGTCGTAAGAGACATCGTTAATTAAAACAACTTCGTAATTAGGATAGTTTTGAGAAAGTATTGTTGGTAAAAACGATTTAAGCATTTCGGCCTCGTTCTTTGCATACACTATAACCGATACTGGTTGAATATTTTGGGTATTGCCTTTTTTTGGTTTTGCAAAAGCAAATCGTCCATATATAAAAAGATAACAAATAACTTGAACACTAACTACAACTGCAAAAGCGTAGTATAAAAAATCAAGAACTGTCATAGACGTTTACGAGTGTTTTGTATCGTTACAATCTGTAAATTGATCTGGAGTTTTTCCGCATAACCCACACGATTCGCCACTTTTATTAAGCATTGGGTTTTGGCTAGCACATGTGCCAGCAAACTTACCATCTTTTTTTGCCCATATTTTTATTGCAATTCCTGCAACACCTAAGCTAAGTAAAGCTACTGTTATTAAAAGAAGTTTCATATGTAATAAATTTTATTGCTATGTTTTAAGCTTAACATAAAAAATGTTTGGCAAAGATAGGATTTTAACCCCGAATACTATGAAAAGCGGACTAAAAAATACAAAATGTGACGATATTTTGATTTTGTGTCCAAATACTATAACAATTAAAAACTACAAATTTTATGGAACAAGTTACAGGAATGTTAAATAACTTTTTTACAACAATATCTACAGGTCTTGGAGACTGGGGTTTAAAATTAATTGGTGCTATTGCAGCTTTAATAATTGGTCTATGGATTGTAAGAATAATTATGAAAGGAATTTCTAAATTATTTGATGTAAAACAATTAGATGCCACTTTACAACCTTTCTTATTAACGGCTATTGGTTTTATGTTAAAACTATTAGTTATTATATCTATAGCAGGTATTGTTGGTATACCAATAGCTTCTTTTGCAGCTATGCTTGCAGGTGTTGGTGTTGCCATTGGTGCAGCATTTAATGGGTCTTTAGGGCATATCGCTTCTGGTATTATGTTACTTATATTTAAACCTTTTAGAGTTGGTGATTTAATAAAAACGAACGGTGCCTTTGGTTTTGTTAAAGAAATTTCTGTGTTTGTTACCATTATAGAAACGTTTCAAAATGAAACCGAAATTATACCAAACTCTTCTATAACAGCAAACAAAATAACAAACTTAACAAAAATAGGTAATTTACGTGTAGACATGCCTTTTGCCATTCGTTATGGCGCAGACATCGAGAAAGCTAAAGCTATAGTTTTAGATGTGTTAAAGAATGATAAAAATGTATTACAGACAGAGAATTTTACACCAAGAGTCGCTGTTAATAATTTAGGACAAAACAGTGTAGAGTTGTTAGCATTGCCATATGTAAATTGCGATAATTATTGGGATGTATATTGGGATACTAGACAAAAAATTGTACAAGCTTTAGGCGAAGCTAACTACGAAGCACCATTACCACAGCGTGTTGTTACTATGGTAAACAAATAACAAAACAAACACAACACATTTCATTTATTAGTTCGAAATTAGACTGCTTTAAAAGGCAGTCTTTTTTATGTATGCCTTAGAGGTAAAGGGTTTTAATTGTCTTGTTGGCTTGAGTTTAATATTTTGTAAATCAGTATTTAATAATAGGCAAGTTTTAAGGCTGTTTTTAAAGCTATAGAATATTTAATAAAACCTTTTTATTAAAGGTTAAGAAACATTGAGAGTCTCTAAATATCATTATTTCATGATAATCTTTATATAATTGGAAGTAAAAAATATTACGATTGGTAGGAAGTGGATAATTTATCTAGTTATTGATAAAATTAAAGGGTGAATGAAAATGATTTTGTTATTATACAACAAGAAATGACACTGTGTTTTTTAATTATAGCTGTTTTATTCTTATTTAGAAATATGTTTAATGAGCTATAAGAGATTTTTTTAATAGAAAAAGTCAATTTATATAAAATATATGGCCTTTTTGTTACCTGATTTTAAGTAGCCTACTATTTCTTTTTCTATTGCTGAAATCAAGATTATTTGGTTTGTAGCATTGTTTTATGCTGTTTTACAATATGTTAACTTCAGTTTCAATAGAAATACTAAAGAGGCGGTTTACGGTTTGTTGTATTA
>CALHCQ010000064.1 GCA_937936645.1 uncultured Algibacter sp. | reverse complement strand
ATATGTAAATAATAATGAAAGTTTGTATTGCAGAAAAGCCAAGTGTTGCTAGAGAAATAGCAACTGTTTTAGGAGCGAATTCTAAGCATGATGGATATTACGAAGGTAATGGTTACGCTGTAACCTATACATTTGGTCATTTATGTACATTAAAAGAGCCAAACGATTATAAACCTTATTGGAAAAGTTGGGATTTAAACAATCTGCCTATGTTACCAGAGAAATTTGAAACTAAGGTGGTTAGTAATTCTGGAATTCAGAAACAATTTAATATTGTTAAACGACTATTTGACAAAGCCGAGTTGGTTATAAATTGTGGCGATGCAGGGCAGGAAGGAGAGCTCATACAAAGATGGGTCATGAATGAAGCTGGCTATAAAGGCACTGTAAAGCGTTTATGGATATCATCTTTAACAACAGAAGCTATTAAAGATGGGTTTAATAATTTAAAAGCATCCGAAGATTACGATAATTTATATTATGCTGGTTTTTCCAGAGCCATAGGTGATTGGTTATTAGGTATGAATGCCACAAGATTGTATACCGTAAAACATGGCGGATATAAGCAAGTATTGTCCGTGGGACGTGTCCAAACACCAACATTAGCTATGGTGGTTAATCGATTTTTAGATATTAAACATTTTAAACCACAGCCTTATTGGGAATTACAAACCCTCTATAGAGACACACTGTTTAGTTACGAAGATGGTCGGTTTTTAAAAAAAGAAGATGGAGAGGCTTTAGCCTTAAAAGTAAAGCAAAGCGATTTTGAAATTACATCTATAACAAAGAAAAAAGGAAAAGAATACGCGCCTAAACTTTTCGATTTAACAGGTTTACAGGTCTATTGTAATACTAAATTTGGATTTTCTGCAGATGAGACATTAAAAATTGTTCAAAAGTTATACGAGCAAAAAGTAGTTACCTACCCAAGAGTAGATACCACTTTTTTACCAAACGATGTATACCCAAAAGTATCTGGTATACTTCAAAAATTAACAAAATATGCAACCTTAACACAATCTGTATTAACAAAACCAATAAAAAAGTCTACGCGTGTCTTTAATGATAAAAAAGTAACCGACCACCATGCTATTATACCCACAGGTATTCAAATAAACCTACAGTATAACCAACAACAAGTGTACGATATTATAGTAAAACGATTTATTGCTGTTTTTTATGACGATTGTATTGTTGCAAACACAACTGTACATGGTCAAGTAGAACAGGTTGTTTTTAAAACCACAGGAAAAGAGGTGCTCGATAAAGGCTGGCGTATTGTATTTGAAAACCCAAACACGACAGATAAAAAAACAGGTTTTTTACCAACGTTTACAAAAGGCGAAAAAGGCCCTCACGAGCCTTCTTTTTTAGAAAAAGAAACAAAACCACCTAATCAATTTACCGAAGCTACTTTACTAAGGGCTATGGAGACAGCCGGTAAACAGGTCGATGATGATGAGCTTCGTGATTTAATGAAAGAGAACGGCATTGGCAGACCATCTACCAGGGCCAATATAATAGAAACGCTTTTTAAGCGTAAATATATAAAAAGGAATAAAAAGCAAGTATTGCCCACTGTTACAGGTATACAACTTATAGAAACTATTCAAAATAAGATGCTTAAATCGGCCGAGCTAACTGGCTCATGGGAAAAGCAATTAAAGGACATAGAAAAAGGAGAATACAGTGCCGGTGCTTTTATTAAAAATATGAAGCGTATGGTAGATGCCCTAGTTTATGAGGTAAGGAGTGAAACTAAACGAGCCAATATTTCTCAAGAAACAGTTATAAAAAACAGAGCGGAAAAGGTAAAAACAACTAAAGATGTTGGTTTAGTTAATAGCGCTTGCCCTAAGTGTAAAAAAGGACATTTACTAAAAGGAAAAACAGCTTATGGGTGTACACAATTTAAAACGGGGTGTCAATTTGTTTTGCCTTTTACTTTTTTAGAAAAAAAAATATCCGAAAAACAGTTTATACGATTGCTTCAAAAAGGATCTACGGTAAATTTAAAAGGTTTTAAAACAGAGCAGGGGACTGTGGAAGGATTACTACGTTTTGATGACAATTTTAATTTAAAGTTAGAACCTAAAATTAAAATAGGAACTGCAAAAACACCCCAAGATGGGCTAGCCTGCCCTAAGTGTAATAAGGGACAAATTATAAAGGGTAAAACAGCGTATGGTTGTAGTGCTTATAAAGAAGGCTGTCATTTTAAAGTCTCATTCGATGTCGTTAAATCGGGTATTAATGGACGTAAACCAACTAAGGAGTTGGTGTACAGTATCTTAAAATCAATAAGTAACGTATAGTTTACCTAGCATAAAGAACATTATTTTGAAAGAACAAGTACACAGGCATTTTTTACTTTTTAAACCGTATGGGTATCTAAGTCAATTTATAAGTAATGCGAGTAAGCAACAGTCTAAAAAGTTTTTAGGAATGTTGTATGATTTCCCACAAGGAAGTATGGCTGTTGGTCGTTTAGATGAAAAATCGGAAGGTTTATTATTAATTACTACAAGTGGTAAAACTAGCGCCTTAGTAAATAGTAAAAAATTTGAAAAAGAATATTATGCCCAAGTAGATGGTAATATTACACCCGAGGCTTTAAATAAATTAAGTACAGGCGTTTCTATTAGTGTAGACAGTCTTCTGTATAAAACAAAGTCTTGTAAAGCTTATAAGTTATTAGATGTGCCTGTATTGCCTACAAGAGCTAAAAAAATTAGAGATGAAAGGCATGGTCCAACATCGTGGGTGTCTATTACATTAAATGAAGGGAAGTTTAGGCAGGTTAGAAAAATGACAGCTGCTGTTGGGTTTCCTACGTTGCGTTTAGTTCGTGTTCGTGTTGGAAGTTATCATGTTG
>CALHCQ010000063.1 GCA_937936645.1 uncultured Algibacter sp. | reverse complement strand
TTACCTTCTCTAGTAGTTACAAATTCACAAATATCAATATTTTTATTTTCGTAATTAAACTTACTAATTAAACTATAGGTCAATACTTTTTCACCAAAAGTAAGTTGTTTGTTAACACCAATTGTATTGTTATTAGGGTCTATGACTTGTATATATAATTCTTTGTCGCCAGCATTAACGAGTTTGTTTTTTGCAACAGTATAACAGACTCTAATCTTATCAGATCGTTTAGCACGTTCTGTAGGTATTATTTTACCAGAAGTTCTTTGTATAACACCAAAACCTTTTAAGTTTGTTGTGCCAAGTACAGCAGCCTCTTCTACAACTTCTTTTAAAGCCTTATTATTTAGAATAAGAGAATCTTTAACATACTCGTTTAATACATCATTCTCTACAATGCTTATTCGTGTGCTGTCTAAAGCTTTGGTTAACGATGTGTTTTCCATACGTAAAGAATCATTTTGGGCTAGTAACTTATCCATTTCTTTTTGTAGTTGGCGATATTTTGTTTTGTATCTCCGTAAACTTTTTAAGTTTGTTTCAGCAGTATTTAAAGAGTCCATTAAATCTTGGATACGTTCTCTCGCTTCAATTAAATCATTGTTTGTAATTTCATTTTTATAAATAGCATCATCATATTGCTTAGCCATAGCATCTAGTTCTTTAATAACCAATTTTTTTTCTTTTGTAAGTTGTAATTGGTTTTCTTTGTGTTCACTAGTGGAATTTATCATATAAATACCAGTACCAACTAATAAAGTGAGTACAACGCCCAAAGCGACTTTTAAAACTGTGTTGCTTTTTTTGTGTTCCATTTTATGATTTTTTTTAAGGAGGGTATTTGTTTGTTATTTAATATAGGCTTGTAATATTAATTTGGATGTTGTTTATCGCTTTATTTAACATTTTTTTTAAGCGAATCTATTTGCTTTTGTAAATTTTCGATGATGTCTTTTGTTTTATCAATCGTTTTACTTGGTGTTTTTTTTACTATTGTAGAATCTATTAAAGGTTGCGTTTCTGTAAAATAATAACCTATACCTTCACTAGAGCGCCAAGCTTCATTTAATTGATCGTAAATGGTTTTTTCCCATGTACTTGGTCGTTTTACATTAATCCAAATAACATCTCTGTACTCACTATCTATAATAGCTAGGTCTGGTGTTGCAGATCCGTCAAAATTCCCACCTGTTTTTCTAACAGAAGATATGGTACCTAAAAAAAACATACGTT
The DNA here is from genome assembly GCA_937936645.1 of uncultured Algibacter sp. Classification (GTDB taxonomy): domain Bacteria; phylum Bacteroidota; class Bacteroidia; order Flavobacteriales; family Flavobacteriaceae; genus Postechiella. The sequence goes on along the minus strand of CALHCQ010000063.1, from coordinate 6,784 downwards.
TTCTACCTGCAATTTTCTTTATATATGGTCTAAACTCTACAGGTCTATTTACAGACCAATCGAACTCCTTTCTAGATTCTATGACTTTAGATGGCATTGCAGTAACTCCTGCATAGCCTTGTTTTTTTGAAGCATGATCAAAGTAATACAATTTGTCTGCGCCGTCTGATGGTATAAAAACACTAAAAGTTAAACTACTGCGTTCGCTACCCATAGGTTCTAAACCAAACCAATGGTATAAACCGCTATGTGCATTGGTAGCAGTATCTGTAAAATTAAAGTCGGTAACATAAGGCTGCTGGTTTTCATCACTTGGCATTTCAGGAATTTTAACGGCTGTTTTCATATTCCAAGGTAATGGGTCTGTAAAGCCACCTATAAACTTTAAGGACTCGGCTTGTATTCTAGAAACCTTTTCTGATAATATATTTTGCCCAACAAGAAATTTATAATTTTTCATTTCTTTAGGGCTAATATAAGTGCCTTTACCTATTAAAATGCGCTCAAAATAATCTTTAATATCGTGTGCTCCACTATCTATAACCATAACGCCTCCAAATGCTGGGTATGGGAAAAGAAAGCCTTTCCATTTAATTAAACTAACAACTTGAACCCATTGTCCATTATCATTTTTCATATAAAATGTATCGCTAGGTTCCATAGTGAATAACTGAAAAATGTTAAATCTTTGTACTACGGCATTGTAGGTGTTTCTACTAAATTTTAAAGATTCTCCAATAGAAAATGTGGTAGCAATTCTATTTTCACCAGAAAATCTAGGAAATGGCGAGGTGCTCGATACAGCAAACACTTCTTCTGTATTATCTGTAATACCTTGCCAAACGTATTTTTCTGTTGGTTGTATAGCCATGGTCCATTTATTTTGTCCATCTATACGAACTAAGTGTGGTAAAGAAACGTCTTTTGTTTGTCCTACACTCTCGTTTGCCATAGAGAAAACGTTACGCAATGGTTGTATGCGCTCATTTTGAGTTAAGGGAAGTTCGTTTAATTCTATTTTATTTAAATTATTGTAAACTGTATATAGCTTCATGTAGTCGTACATTTTTAAGTGCCAACCCACAAAATATATAGCGGAGTAAAATAACATTAATGCTATTAGAATCCCTATTTTAAATGCGTAATTAGTTGTTTTTATAAATTTTCTTAAACCTAAGAATAATGTTATTGTTGTTAATAAAAATACAAAAAGATATTTTCTAGCAAAAAGTAATGTTGGCTGATAATCGTCTCGCATTACAATGAGTACTATTAATAAAATAATAGTAAATAATATGATATTGCGTTTTTGTTTACCGCCCTTATTCCAATAATTTTTTAACATGTATCTTATAATTAATGGGTTTAATTCTATGTTTTGTTATTAAACAAATTTACATAAGCTCTTTGATTTATAACCTTACTAGAGTGGTTATTTTTATTAATTTACCATTTTAAGTAAATATTTTCGAAACCTAATTTTTAGTGATTTTTAAAGTATGTTTAGTTACAGCATTAAATGGCTTAATGCTAAATACTGAAGTAAAACAATAGTTCTCATGTCTTCTATTTCTCCCGATTCTAACATACTGAGAGCTTGTTTAAAAGGTAATTCTATGACTTCTATATCTTCATGTTCTTCTGCAAGTCCGCCCCCATTACTAACGCGCATTCCTTCATTGTATTCTGCAATAAAGAAGTGCATTTTTTCGGTCATTACTCCAGGAGATGTATAAGCTTCATATATTTTTTTTACTGCTTTTAGTTGGTAGCCTACCTCTTCGTTGGTTTCTCTAATAATACAGTCTACAGGATTGTCTAAATCAAGCATACCTGCGCATACCTCTACTAAATAGCCCGAAGTGTTGCCGTTTAAATACGTAGGTAGTCTAAATTGTTTTACAAGTAATACTGTTTTTTTTGTTGTGTTGTAAAGTAATATACTGGCACCGTCTCCCCTATTATAAACCTCTCTAGATTGTGTTACCCAAGTATTGTTTCTTAATTTAAGATTAAAAGTTAATTTTTTAAGTACATATTTGTCTTCAGATAGTAGTTTTGTTTCTATATTTTTTATGTGATTAACCTTCATGCTTAACTGTATTTTTAAAGTATAATAAATCTTTTATTAAAGATATTTATTGCCAAATTAAATATAAAAAAAGCCTACTTAATAAGTAGGCTTTTTTTGTACAAGTTTTAAATAGTAATTAGCGAACTAATTTTTTGTATTTAATACGTTTTGGCATTAAATCACCACCTAAACGTTTCTTTTTATTTTCTTCGTATTCACTAAAGCTACCTTCAAAGAAATAAACTTCAGAGTCACCCTCAAAAGCTAATATATGTGTACATATTCTATCTAAAAACCAACGGTCGTGACTTATAACTACAGCACAACCTGCAAAATTTTCTAAACCTTCTTCTAAGGCACGTAATGTGTTAACATCTAAGTCGTTTGTTGGCTCATCTAATAATAAAACATTACCTTCTTCTTTTAGTGTCATGGCTAGGTGTAAACGGTTACGCTCCCCTCCAGACAATAATTTGACTTTTTTGTTTTGTTCGCCACCAGAAAAGTTAAATCTACTTAAGTAAGCTCTAGAATTTACTTCTTTACCTCCCATAAGTACCAATTCTTGCTCGTCACTAAAGTTTTGCCAGATTGTTTTTTCTGGGTCTATATTAGAGTGATTTTGGTCTACATATGCTATTTTTGCTGTATCTCCAACTTTAAATTCGCCTTTATCTGGCGTTTCTTCTCCCATTATCATTCTAAAAATAGTAGTTTTACCGGCTCCATTTGGCCCAATAACACCTACTATTCCTGCTTGTGGTAAATTAAAGTTTAGACTGTCGTAAAGTAATTTATCATCATAACCTTTAGATACGCCTATGGCTTCTATGACATTGGTTCCTAAACGTGGCCCATTTGGAATGTAAATTTCCAGCTTTTCGTCAAGTTGTTTTTGATCTTGACTCATTAACTTATCGTAATTTTTAAGTCGGGCTTTTTGTTTTGTTTGTCGTCCTTTAGCACCTTGGCGAACCCAGTCTAGCTCGCGTTCTAAAGTTTTTTGACGTTTTGAGGCTGTTTTACTCTCTTGTGCCATGCGTTTAGATTTTTGATCTAACCAAGACGAGTAGTTCCCTTTCCAAGGTATACCTTCTCCTCGATCTAATTCTAAAATCCAACCTGCTACGTTATCTAAAAAGTATCTATCGTGAGTTACTGCAATTACAGTACCTTTATATTGTGCTAAGTGCTGTTCTAACCAATGTACAGATTCTGCATCTAAATGGTTGGTAGGCTCATCTAATAAAAGAACGTCAGGTTCTTTTAAAAGTAAACGACATAGGGCTACACGTCTTTTTTCTCCACCAGATAAAACACCAATTTTTTTGTCGCCATCTGGAGTTCTTAGTGCATCCATGGCTATTTCTAGTTTCGTGTCTAGCTCCCATGCGTTGGCAGCATCTATTTGATCTTGAAGTTCCGCTTGACGGTTCATCAACTTTTCCATTTTATCTGGGTCAGAATATACTTCTTCTAAACCAAACTGATCATTTATCTTGTTGTATTCGTCTAAAATGGCAACCGTTTCTGCAGCGCCTTCTTTTACAACTTCCATAACTGTTTTATCTGGGTCTAGCTTAGGTTCTTGCTCTAGAAAACCAACAGAATAGTCTTGTAAAAAGGTAACATCGCCTTGAAAATTTTTGTCTACACCAGCAATTATTTTTAGTAAAGTAGATTTACCAGAACCGTTAAGCCCTAAAATACCAATTTTGGCACCGTAAAAAAAACTTAAATATATGTTTTTAAGTACAGGTGTATTTGCACCTGGAAATGTCTTGCTTAATCCAGACATTGAAAAAATTACTTTCTTATCGTCACTCATTTTTTATAATATGCGTTTATGTATATTAATGTAGTTGTGTAAAATTTATTGTCATGTTTTGGTTTAGTTTTTATACTAAACCCTTCCTTTTAAAGCATTAAATACCCATGCAACAGCAAAAAAACCTAGCCCAACTGCTGCAAAGCCCCAACCTGCTACGTGGTCGTATCTAAATGCGCCTAAACCTATTAAAAGGAAGCCCATCATAATCATTATCCATGTTGCTAAAGCTAAAACTGTATTTTTATTCATTGCCATAATTTTGTCTTTACTATTTTTGGTTGTTAGTCTAAACGCAAATATCGTGTTTTTTATAAAAAAAAGCACCTATTAATGGTGCTTTTACTTTTAATATTTAATATTGGAGTAAAAAAGAGATTAATTTCTACATATATTAAGCTGGTAAAAAGCCCATTTTACCTTTTTGATAGTCTCTCATGGCTTCCATAATTTCTGTTTGTGTGTTCATAACATAAGGGCCGTATGTAGTTACTTCTTCTTTTAATGGCACTCCAGATAAAAATAGAAGTTTACTGTTTTTGTTAGCAACAATAGAAAAATGATCACCATCGCTATTAAACTCTATAAGTTGTTTTTTGTTTTCAGACAAAACAACATCGTTAATAATAACCTCTCCTTTTATTAAGTAAACAAGACTTTGGTGAGTTTTATCTAGTGTTATTACGTGCATACCACCTTGCTTGGCGTCAATAATATAGGCGTTTACGTCTGTTTGTGTTTCTATTTTGCCGTTTAATCCGTTTAAAGATCCTGCAACAATTTGTACACTAATTTTGTTGTTTATAGATTTTTCTACAGCAAAGTTTTCACTTTTTACATGCTGATACTGGGCGGGTATCATTTTTTTATTGGCGGGTAAGTTTAGCCAAAGTTGTATACCTTCTAACACCCCTCCCTTGTTTACAAAATCTTTTGAAGGTCCTTCGGCATGAATAATACCTCGACCAGCGGTTGTCCACTGCACATCGCCAGCAGTTACGAGACTTTCGTTGCCTAAAGAATCGCGATGTAATTGTTCGCCTTCTATTAGAAATGTAATAGGTTCAAAACCTCGGTGTGGATGCGGACCAAGATCGAACGGATTATTGTCTACAGATATTTTATAAGGTCCGTAATGATGTAATAATACAAAGGGGTCTATTTGGTCTATAGAACTAGTAGGTATAGGCTGTCTTAGCTCTATAGGCCCCATATTTACATAATGGCTGTATCCTGTTCTTTTTATGGTACTTCTCATTTTAGTTGTTGGTTTTGTTTGTTTTAGTTGTATTTGTTTTTAAGTTTTTTAGACTTAAAACAGCTTTCAAATTACAAAATTGAAAGAGGATTAATATAAACTTTAACAGTTTTTGTGGTTTATTATATTTTTATTTCAATAATACATATATTTTGTTTAATCATTTTGTAGTTTTGTTTCACAAAATATAACATGCATGGACATTAACTTCAATAAAAACGAAGATCATAATAAACTATTAATTTCAGAGTTAAATAGGCGTTTAGCTAAAGTGCGATTAGGTGGTGGTACCTCTAGAATTGAAAAGCACAAAAGTAAAGGTAAAATGACGGCTCACGAACGTATAGATTATTTGTTAGATGATCATGCAGATTCTATTGAGATTGGTGCTTTTGCAGGCGACGGTATGTATGCAGAACATGGTGGATGTCCTTCTGGAGGCGTGATTGTAAAATTGGGTTACATTAAAGGCAAGCAATGTATTGTTGTAGCAAACGATGCCACAGTAAAAGCTGGAGCCTGGTTCCCTATTACGGGTAAAAAAAACCTTAGAGCTCAAGAAATAGCCATAGAAAATAAATTACCTATTATTTACTTAGTAGATTCTGCTGGAGTGTATTTACCATTGCAGGATGAGATATTTCCTGATAAAGAACATTTTGGACGTATTTTTAGAAATAATGCCATAATGAGTAGCATGGGGATTACCCAAATAGCTGCCGTTATGGGGAGCTGTGTGGCTGGTGGTGCATACTTACCAATTATGAGTGATGAAGCCTTAATTGTAGATAAAACGGGAAGTATTTTTTTAGCAGGAAGTTATTTGGTTAAAGCAGCTATTGGAGAAAGTATAGATAATGAAACTTTAGGTGGTGCAACTACACATTGCGAGATATCTGGTGTGACAGATTACAAATCTAAAGACGATGCAGATGCTTTAAATACCATAAAAAATATAATAGATAAAATTGGAGATTTCGACAAAGCTGGATATAACAGAATTGAAGCTAAACCACCCAAGGAAAACCCAGAAGAAATGTTTGGGATTTTACCTAAAAATCGTTCCGATCAATATGATATGAATGACATTATAAAACGCCTTGTTGATGATTCAGAATTTGATGAATACAAAGCAGGCTACGGGCAAACTATTATAACCGGTTATGCAAGAATAAACGGCTGGGCAGTTGGTATTGTTGCAAACCAACGTAAACTAGTTAAAACAGCCAATGGAGAAATGCAGTTTGGAGGTGTTATTTATAATGATAGTGCCGATAAATCTACCCGCTTTATTGCCAATTGTAATCAAAAGAAAATTCCTTTAGTTTTTATACAAGATGTTACCGGTTTTATGGTTGGTAGTAAAAGTGAACATGGAGGTATAATAAAAGATGGAGCCAAAATGGTAAACGCTGTTAGTAATAGTGTTGTTCCTAAATTTACAGTAATAATAGGTAATAGTTATGGCGCTGGTAATTATGCCATGTGTGGTAAAGCCTACGACCCAAGGTTAATTGTAGCCTGGCCTAGTGCCGAGTTAGCTGTAATGAGTGGCAAATCTGCAGCAAAAGTATTATTACAAATAGAGAAAGCATCGTTACTTAAAAAAGGTGAAGAAATAACA
>CALHCQ010000062.1 GCA_937936645.1 uncultured Algibacter sp. | reverse complement strand
TAACTTATTAATATTATTAAAGCTTATAAACCCATGCTATTTGCATAAGTTGTCCTATAATTTTAAAGGAATCTTTAAAAGATAATTTAGATCCATCGGCATGAATCCATCGTTTTAATGGTTGTTCGCAAAGCATGGTTTTCGCTTTTTTTAAGCCATAATGTATGGCTATACGCTTAAAAATTTCGACATCAAAAATCCATTGTGTAACAAACTTTTTATTGAAAGCAACACCAATAACCTCTTTCTTAAAAATTTTAGCTCCGCACTGGGTATCGTTAAAATCCATTTTTAAAATTTTTCTAATCATAATATTTATAGAATAACTAATTAGTCGTCTTGCAGACGCTTTAGTTATATTGGCACCCATTCTATGCATTCTAGAGCCACTTACTATTTTAAAATTAGAGCTTTCTAAGGTTTTAACTAAATTATCGAAATCTTGTAAATTTGTAGACAAATCGGCATCCAAGAAACCAATAAAATCTAAGTCTTTTTGCTTTGCCATATGTAACATACCAAGGCGAACAGCTTCGGCTTTGCCTCCATTTTTTTCACAATTATAAACCGTTATATAATGCGACCTGCCTTTTTGTAAATCTTGTAAAATATGTAATGTATTATCGGTACTACCATCGTTTACAAAACATAAATGATACCCTGAGTATTTAGATATATAATTTAAAAAAGCGTCACTACTTAATCTTAAAGCTTCATTATAGCATGGTATTACAACACCAACGCAGCGTTTTTGTATAATAATAGAATTTTTAGATAGTTTAAGCTTTGGCTTTGGAGCGCCTAAAAGATGTTTTACGCGTACACATACTTCGTTTAAACTTAGCGGTTTTTTTAAATAATGGTCTACACCTAAATTAAATCCGGCACTAATTACAGCATCATCTGTATTTCCAGATAAAACAATAATAAAAGTATTAGGCCTACTAGATTGTTTTATATGTTTTACAATATCTAGACCAGAAATTATGGGCATATTAATATCTACAATAACTAAATCTGGTTTAAATGTATTAAACAAAGTAATAGCGTTTTCGGCATTAGTTTCTGTTACTACCTGGTATCCTAATGTTTCTAGTCGTTTTTGTAATGGTAATAATACCAATTGTTGGTCGTCTATGGCTAATATTTTCATAATACATATGTTTTAGATCTGTAGTACTAAATTTATTAAAAATGCATATTTAAAAACACACAGAAAGCTAAATACTACAAAAAGTGTAGATGAGCGACATATATGTGTAGATAAAATAAATTGAGGTCACGGTATTAATTTTTATATTTACATAAACCTACTTATTTGCTAAAATTACACATGAAAGAAACCACGAATAAACACCTAATTATTGCTTTATTGTTAGGCTTTGCTTTTCATGGTACTTCTATTTTTTTTACTCTAGAAACTACTTACGATGCTTTAATACATGTGTTTTTTGCCGAGCATTATGCTGGTAGTTGGTTTGAACCCTGGAATTATAAATGGTACACAGGTTTTACCGTAATGAGCTATCCGCCACTTGTACATCAAAGCATCGCTTTATTATCTTTTATTGGAGGGTTAAAATTTGGCATGTTTACAGTAGCACTTATTGGTATTGCTTTGTTTGTAACTGGCACTTACAGGTTTGCATTACTTATAACCGCAAATAGAACAGTTGCTGGATACGCATCTATTTTAGCTGTTTTTTCGTCGTCTTTTGTAGAAACACTACACGTTTTTGGCCAATTACCCAGTATTATTGGTATTTCTGTTTTAATGCATGCTTTGCCAGAAATCTATTTGTGGCTTAAAACAGGGCGGTATGTTTATTTGTTTACATCGTTATCGCTTATTGCTGTAACGGTAACTTCGCATCATGTAACACCTATTTTTGGAATGGTATTTTTTATTTTTCCTTTAATAGGTATGGTAATTATGGACACTGCTAAAACCCAAGTAAAAACCTATAAAGCCATTACTTTTAAAGTATTTTTAGCTAGTTTTTTTAAACTATTTAAACGTATTATTGGCTTTGGATTACTAGCGTTAACCATAATAATTTGTTGTATACTACCCTACTGGATTAACACAAAGGCCAACCCAATAACACAGGTACCTATACCTCATGGATCGCGCGATAATTTTATAGAAGTAACCTCTTCGGGTTTAGTATTTTTTTTAATTCCTTGGGGTGTTTTACTCATTTTACTACCTTATATATTTTACAGGTATTACAGCAAGCGGTATTTGTTTTTTGGCCTATCTATAACCATATTAACGGTATTAGGCACTGGGGGTACAACGGCTATTCCTAAATTATTTTTAGGGGAAACTACTTTTAATATTTTAACACTAGATCGATTTACCCTTTGGGCTTCAATTATGTCGCTGCCACTGTTTGGTGAGTTTATTTATCGTTTTGTTGAAGGCGATTTAAAAAAGCTTATTCAACATAAATACGGGGCCGTTTACCATAGACTTATAGGAGGTTTATTGGCTGGTTTATTTTTATTTACAACCATTTTTACCATGAGCTTAAATTACTTTAGGCCATCGCAACCTCAGCAAATAAAAATGCGACCTATTGTTAATTTTTTAAATCAAGACCAACACGACCATTGGCGTTATATGACGCTTGGCTTTGGCGACCAAATGGCATGGCTGTCTGCACAAACAAATGCCATGAGTGTAGATGGTAATTACCACTCGGCAAGACGATTACCCGAATTGACTACAAGGCCTATAGAAAGGTTAGAGAACTCTAAATTTAAAGGTTTAGAAGGTATAGGCTCTTTACAACAATTTTTAACAACACCAGAAAAATATCATTTTAAATATATTTTTTCTAATGATAAATTTTACGATCCCATACTATATTTTTGTGGCTGGCAAAGGCTACAACAATTAGAAAATGGTATACAAGTTTGGGAAAAACTAAACATCCCCCCTATTCCTTCTATTTTACCAAAAGACGATGTTGCTAAATGGCAAAAAGTACTATGGGGTATTATGCCTTTTTTAACCGTTATAATAGCCTTTATACTTAATGTACAAATGCTATTAGTACATGCTTTAAAAACCAAAATTAAACCTAAACCCGATTTTTTAAAATTTAAAAATAATTATAGTACATTTTACAAACCTTTACTTTTAATAACACATATTTGGTCTTTAATATTAGCTGTAATTTTCTGTTATGGGGCTTACTATTTTTATATAAAAAATGATGCGCATCATAACCCAAAAAATACAATACTGGCTTATTATGATGCTTTAGATTTTAAAAATTTTAAAACAGCACACACACTTATTAACCCAAAAAGTAAATTATCTATAGCACAGTACATGCTAGAAATATCTGTAACCGATGGGCTTCTTAGCTCTTATGCAAAACTAGACGATATAAAAACAACTATACTTGCTGTAAACGATAGTCTTGCTCATGTAAAAGTAGATACAAAATGGATTACACCGCTCGAAAAAATTAATAGATCTGATTACAAATCGTTATCGAAAATAAATGGGAAATGGTACATAAACCCAGAGGACACCGAACTAGATTTACCACCAGACCAACTTTTTTCAAGTTCTAATACAACATATTTTAACCAAGGTCGTCGTAGAATAACTACCGAGCAAACGTATCATGAAGATATTTTAAAACAACCTACATTAAAAATTATTGATGCTAAATTAATTAAGTACAATAGTAGTTATGCCATTATTGGAAAAGTACAAAATACAGACAATGTTCCTGCCGATGTCGTACTTAAAGGCACACTTTATAATGATAACAATAAAGAACTAGCAACATATAACGCAAAGCACCATATAAAACATAAGCTAATGCCTAAAGAAACTACCAATTTTAAAATTAATTTTGAAGGCATTGCGTGGTCTAAAACACAAGATTCTATACCTAAAACATTTAACCCCGACGAGTTTACACCCATAGAATTTGAAGAGCAACCTACAAAATTTAATTTACAAGCTGCAGCAAACGTATCTGGACATGACTTATACAAAGGAGCTGCCCTAAGTAACATAGAAGTGAATAAACATTTTATAAAAGGTAAAATTTTTAATACTGGTACTCAAGAAATTACTATACCCCAATTGCTTATTAGTTATTACAATGCTAATAAAACGTTATTATGGGTAGACAACCTTTTTGTAAATAAAGGTATTAGACAGCAAAGACAACAAAACTTTAAATATAAGCTAAAACAAAACGATACTTTAAAAATAATAAATAGCAATATGGAATACTGTTTTGTAAACGGATTACCAAACCTAATATCTCACAAAAAACCCCCTTTTAAACAAATAGAAAAACACAAAGAATCTAGTCTACAGCCCATAAAACACCCATACTACAGTTTTATAAAAATAGAAATAAACAACTATATAGGTAAACCTAATTAATGATAGCAAAAAATACATATAACATTTCTAACCTTGTAATTGCTGCTTTCACTTTAATTACAAATGTGTTTTACGGTTTAAGCGTTCCTGTTAAACTATTAACTACACATAATAAATTTGAAGCCGGGTCTACTATTGTTTTAAAATTCGATTCTAAAGAAAACACCTTACCTCAACTGTATTTAAGTTACAGTTATGGCGATGTAATTATAAAACCAATACGTGATAATAATATTTTAAAATATAAAATACCTCTTTTTGTAAGTAACAAAACCGGTCTCGTAAGTTGGCAATTAATAAACTATAAATTAATGGGGACTTTTTACATTTATGCACAACAAAAAGCAAATAGTATAGAAACTTACTTAGGGCCTCCAAGCGTAAAAGTTGGTAAAACCAATTTTAGTATGTTAGTTAGTATACCAACAGATGCCTACGATAATCCTTTGGAAAACAATACTCCAGTTTTTGTTACACATCAATTTTTAAACAAACAAATAACAAATAGTAACAAAATAACAAATAGAATACATTTTAAACGTTTGTATGCCTATAATAAAACCGGTAGAATGCTTATTAGCGCGAACTGCTTAAACAAGTCCTCTAAAGCACTTACGCTAAATGTTATGCCAGGTACACCACGTAATTTTTCAATTTATACAAATAGACATCACAATTATGCCGATGGCAACCAAATAACAACATTTAAAACGTCTCAAATAAAAGACAAACACAATAATGTAGTTAGTAATGGAACTTTAGTAACCTTTGTTATTAAAACGAACAAAAACGTCATTTTAAAAACCTCAGGTTTAACAATAAATGGTGTGGCCACAGCTAAAATGTTACATCCCGATAATAAAGAAACTTGGCAAGTTAAAGCATATATAGATGGTATGGCGAACAGCAATAAAATTACTTTACAATATAAAACCGCTATAAAAGACTTTACAACAAATTTCTCAATTAATAACAGAACAATAAGCATTGGCTCATTAAAAAGTTTTTTAAACCAAGTGGCTCCCGATGGAATTGGTGTTACATTAACACTTTATAAAAACGAAAACAAGGTAGATACTTTTTACAAGGAAACACATCAAGGTAGTACTCATTTTAAACTAGACATAAATAGAGTTCCTAAAGGCGTTTATACCGTAACAATTAAAACCGCAGGTATTTTAAAAAAATACCAGAACATTAAATTATAATGCAGGTAAACAAAAACATATTACGTATCATTTTAGTGTGCTCTTATATCTGTATTATTGCTTTTATTTTATTTGGTATAGGCAGTACATACAGCTATTTAAACACAGGTGCCAATAGAGAAAGTATACTACATACCCATGTAAAAAAAGAAACTCCATACATACCTAAAACCACTTGGGATACCATAAATTTAGAAGGAAGACCAATAGATTTACAAACTCTAAAACATATAAAAAAAGACTATTTAAATGCGTGGTACATAAAACATCTTTCTAACAAAACAAATAACACTTATGGTATTAACGATTATTACACAAAACATGCTAGAAAAAACATTATTAAAACCATAAAACACCAGCAAAAACAAAATATTTATATTGATGAAACAACATTAGAACACCATATAAACATCGATTTTTTTAGCGAAGACGGACAACTTGCTGTACTTACAGATCGAGATGTTATAGATTATAAACACATATACCAAAACAATAAAATCATTTTAAAAACACAAAGTAAAGCAACCTACAAAGTTATTTTACTTTTAGAGGACGGCTTTTGGAGAATTAGACACCTAATTAAGGAAAAACAAACCAGCCACAACCCAACATATTTACCTGCTTTAAACACCATAAAATCAATAAAAGGCATAAATTATTACCCACAGTCCTCGCCATGGGATATGTTTGGAGACACGTTTAATAAAAGCATTATAGAAAAAGACTTTAAAATTATTAAAAACGCTGGTTTAAATAGTATTAGAATATTTATTCCTTATCAAGATTTTGGTGCCGCACATGTTAAACAAGAAAAGCTAAATAAATTAAAACAGATTTTAGATATCGCTAAAGCTGAAAATTTAGGCATCGTAATAACCCTTTTCGATTTTTATGGCGATTATTCTATAACAAACTGGACACTAAACAGGCAGCATGCCTCTAGTATAGTTAGTGCAATAAAAAACCATGATGCACTTCTAGCATGGGATATAAAAAACGAACCTAATTTAGATTTTAAAAGCCGTAATAAAGAAACCGTTTTAGCCTGGTTAGAAAATATGGTATTCTTAATTAAATCGTTGGACAATAAACACCCTGTTACTATTGGATGGAGCAATGTGCTTAGTACTAAACTACTTAGTAATAAAGTAGATTTTGTATCATTTCATTATTATGATGATATTAATCTACTTGGACAAAAATATAAATCAATCAAAAAAGAAATAACAAACAAACCCATTGTTCTTACAGAATTTGGTATGTCTACCTATAAAGGGTTTTGGAATCCGTTTGGAAACTCAGAAAAAGACCAAAAATTATATTACAAAAAAGCTCAAGAAGTCTTTAATAAAAACAGCATAAATTTTATGTCTTGGACACTTTATGATTACTACAAAATACCAAAGGAAGTCGTAGG
>CALHCQ010000061.1 GCA_937936645.1 uncultured Algibacter sp. | reverse complement strand
TCCAGAACATAAATTTAAAATGTCTTTTGGAAATACAAATTTATTCAAGAATTTTGGATTTAATACCTCTTACAAGTTTAGTGATGACTATTTTTGGGAAGCAACCTTTGGTAATGGCCTTGTGCCAGAATACCATGTATTGGATGCTCAAATTAATTACAAAGTACCAAGTTTTAAATCTACATTTAAAGCAGGAGCAACAAATCTATTGGGCGACGAATACTTTACAGCATTTGGCACAGGGTTTATTGGCTCCATGTACTATATATCGTGGACAATTAACAACCTATAAGAAAGAAAATTATGAAAAAAACAGTATACGCATGTCTTGCTACTAGCTTATTAAGCTTTGCTTCTTGTGTCGAACCAGAAGATGTGCTTAGAGGTACAAACATAGAACCTGAGCCAGTTATTGAATTCCCCAACTTGGTAACAGGGACTGCATATTTCTCTACCTATGTAGCTGTAGGAAACTCGCTAACATCTGGATTTACAGATGGTGCCTTATTTATTGCTGCACAAGAAAATTCGTTCCCTAATATATTAGCTCAAAAATTTAGTTTAATAGGTGGAGGCAGTTTTACACAACCACTAACTAACGATAATTTTGGTGGTCTAGCTCTAGCAGGAAACAGAATACAGTCGCCTAGATTGGTTACAACAGGATCAACCCCACAAACACTAGAAAGTGTTGTAGGTCCCGTTACAGTAAGTACAGATATAGCCATTAACAACCCAACAGGCCCCTTTAATAACATGGGCGTTCCTGGTGCAAAAAGTTTCCATCTATTAGCGCCTGGTTATGGCAATATCAATAATTTACCAGCACTGGCAAATCCTTATTTTGTAAGAATGACAGGAGACACACCAAATGCTAGTGTACTCGATTTAACACTACAACAAGAACCAACATTTTTTAGTTTATGGATAGGTAATAACGATATCTTATCTTTTGCTACATCTGGAGGCGATGATACAAATTTTATAACACCTGTAGAAGGGCCTGCTGGCATTGGTTTTAACGCTACATATAATGCTATAATTGCAGGCTTAACATCTAGAGGTGCTAAAGGTGTTATTGCTAACATACCAGATATTACAGCAATACCACATTTTACAACAGTACCATACAACGCTATAACTTTAAACCAGGCTACTGCAAACCAGTTAAACACAGGTTTTGAATTATATAATGCTGGCATAATACAAGCTTATACCTTTTTAGTGCAAAGCAGCCTTATTACACAAGAAGCAGCAAACATAGAAATAACTAAAAGAACTGTAAATTACGTAGAAGGACAAAACCCAATATTAATTTTAGATGAGGATTTAACCGACTTAACGTCAATAAATCCGCAACTAATAAGCATGAGACCAGCTACAGAAAACGATTTATTTGTTTTACCAGCAGCTTCAATTATAGGTACAGCCATAAGCGAGACACAAATAAATGGAATATCTGTACCTTTAGAAGACAAATGGGTACTTACCCCAGAAGAGCAGGAAGCCATAGCAATAGCAACAAGAGCATACAATAACACTATTGCTACTGCAGCAGCTTCTGCAAATTTAGCTTTGTTAGATGCTAACACGCTATTAAATGAATTAGCAACTACAGGTATCACGTCTAATAATTTTACAATAACGTCTGATTTAGTTACAGGAGGAGCCTTTTCTCTAGACGGTATTCATTTAACAGCCCGTGGTTATGCTTTTATATCAAATGAAATTATGAAAGCCATAGATAATACTTACAATACAAATTTTGAGGCTTCTAATAATTTATTAGACATAGGAACTTTTCCAACAAATTATTCGCCAACATTGCAATAAAATAAAACAATAAAAAAACACCTTGATTTTCAAGGTGTTTTTTTTATCACAAAAAAGCTTTATTTATAAATTAAAAATATATCTTTGCACGCGAAAACTAAAACTGTTTTCAGTCAATTAAATAGCATAATATTAAACATATAAGTATGTCTAAAGTTACAGGTAAAGTTGCACAAATAGTTGGCCCGGTTATCGATGTAGAGTTCGAAACTGGTTCAGAACTTCCAAAAATTTATGATTCATTAGAAATAAAAAGACCTGACGGTACTTTATTAGTACTAGAAGTTCAATCTCATATTGGCGAAGATACCGTTCGTACTATTGCGATGGACTCTTCTGATGGTTTAAGTAGAGGTGCAGAAGTTGTTGCAACTGGAGCTCCTATACAAATGCCTATTGGTGGCGATGTTTATGGTCGTTTATTTAACGTAATTGGAGATGCTATTGATGGTTTAGGAGATTTACCTAAAGCAGGCGATGCTGGTTTACCAATACACAGAAAGGCACCTAAGTTTGAAGAATTATCAACTTCTACAGAAGTTTTATTTACAGGTATTAAAGTTATCGATTTAATTGAGCCTTATGCAAAAGGAGGTAAAATTGGATTATTTGGTGGTGCCGGAGTAGGTAAAACAGTATTAATACAGGAGTTAATTAATAATATAGCAAAAGGTCACGGTGGACTTTCAGTATTTGCTGGAGTTGGAGAAAGAACTCGTGAAGGAAATGACCTTTTAAGAGAGATGTTAGAGTCTGGTATTATAAAATACGGAGATGACTTTATGCACTCTATGGAAGAAGGTGGATGGGATTTATCTAAAGTTGATAAATCTGGAATGAAAGATTCTAAAGCAACATTCGTATTTGGACAAATGAACGAACCACCTGGAGCACGTGCACGTGTTGCATTATCTGGTTTAACTATTGCAGAATACTTTAGAGATGGAGCTGGAGAAGGTCAAGGTAAAGATGTTCTTTTCTTCGTAGATAACATTTTCCGTTTTACACAAGCTGGATCTGAGGTGTCTGCATTATTAGGACGTATGCCATCTGCGGTAGGATACCAACCTACGTTAGCTACAGAAATGGGAGCTATGCAAGAGCGTATTACTTCTACAAAAAGAGGTTCTATTACATCGGTACAAGCGGTATATGTACCTGCAGATGATTTAACCGATCCTGCACCCGCTACAACCTTTGCGCACTTAGATGCAACAACAGTACTATCGCGTAAAATTGCCGAGCTAGGTATTTACCCTGCTGTGGATCCGTTAGATTCTACTTCTAGAATTTTAACTGCAGATATTTTAGGTGATGAGCACTACAACTGTGCACAACGTGTTAAGGAGTTATTACAACGTTATAAAGAATTACAAGATATTATTGCCATTCTAGGTATGGAGGAATTGTCTGAGGAAGATAAACTAGCCGTAAGTAGAGCTAGACGTGTACAACGTTTCTTATCGCAACCATTCCACGTAGCAGAGCAATTTACAGGTTTAAAAGGTGTTTTAGTAGATATTAAAGAAACTATTAAAGGTTTTAATATGATTATGGATGGTAAATTAGATCACTTACCAGAAGCAGCATTTAACCTTAAAGGATCTATTGAAGAAGCTATTGAAGCAGGAGAAAAAATGTTAGCTGAGGCTTAAAAAGAAGTTAACTTCAAACTAAGAAAATATGTATTTAGAAATTGTATCGCCAGAAGCCACTTTATTTAGCGGAGAAGTAACATCTGTTGCTGTTCCTGGAGTAGATGGTGAGTTTGAAATACTTAAAGATCACGCACCTATTATTTCTTTATTGAAAAAAGGGAATGTAAAAATTGTTGGAAATATTACTATTGACAAAAATTTTGAAGATAAATTCTCTAAACAAACTAAAGGGTATTACTTATCTATAAACTCTGGTACGATAGAGTGTAAAGATAATAAGGTTATTGTTTTAGCAGATTAAGCAACGACCATATCATAAAAACAAAAAACGCGAAACATATGTTTCGCGTTTTTTGTTTTTATATCGTTTTAAATTTATACTTTTTTAATAACATTGGTTACAATACCCCAAATAACAAAATCGTTATCGTCGGTAATTTTAATTATTGGATAATTAGGGTTTTCGGGTTGTAGCCAAACTTCATCTTGATCTACTCGTAATCGTTTTACTGTAAATTCGCCATCTAGAAAACAAACGGCTATTTTATTGTTGCCTGGTTGTATGCTACGATCTATAACAAGTAAATCGTTGTCTTCTAACCCTGCGCCTATCATAGATTGACCGCTTACTCGTGCAAAAAAAGTGGCTTCTTTATTTTTAACCAACTCGTTATCTAGTGATAAGCGTTGTTCTTTAAAATCTTCGGCTGGCGATGGGAAACCTGCTGATATACCTGCATCCATAAAAAGAGCGCCTAGACTATTTGTTTCTTCTGGTATAAAAAATGTTAGGGCACTGTTAGTCGATTTGTGTAGTATCATAATGTTTAAATATTTATGCGTAAGTCAAAATAATTATATGTGAGTCTTGTTGAGCTGCGTTAGGGATTGAGGCATTGTTGGAGCTCTTTTTGTGTTGTTGCACATATGCAACACAAAAAAGCGACTGCCGAAAGCCCGACCCTTGGGTAACGCCCTTATTATGCATTTTGATTACGTGCTTTAAATTTAATTTATTTTTTTTATTTATGGGCTATTTAACTACTATAATGTCGTTTATATTTGTTGTGTAGCGCGGCGATAGTCTTTCTTGACGCATTTTCCAGGTACGTTGTAAATCTTGACTGGCTAGTTTTATTTTATGCTTGGCATATTTGGCATTTAAATAGTCTATGGTTTGCATTAACGGTTGGTGCTTGGGGTCTTGATTGTAAAACATATTTAGCTGCTGGTTAGTGGTTTGTTCTAGCCCCATAACAATAACACCTGCGCGTTTGTATTTTACTCCTTTTTGAAACATGGCTGCTGCTAAGTGAACGGCTTGCTGGCTTATTATTAATGATGAATTGGTAGGGTGTGATAGCGAAACGGCTCGGGTTTCGCGATGTTGCTTACTGTGTGTTTTATGCTTGTCGCTACGAAGACTAACGTATATAATGTGGCAACTGGAGCCTTGTTTTCTTAATTTTTCGGCACAAATGGTTGCAAAGGTCGATACGCGTTCTTTAATGTCTTTTACATTAGAGTAGGTGTACTCGAAGCTTCTAGTGGTGGCTATAGCCCGTTTTTTTTCTATTTCGTCAAGCTTAATTTGCGACTGCCCTTCTAGATCTTTTTTTAACCTCCAACCGGTTATAGATAAATTTTTAAGCACCCATTGGTCTGGTAATTGTGTAAAGTGATAGGCTTTTGTACAGCCTTTTGCTTTTAGCTTTTTTTGTAGGCCGCGACCAATACCCCAAACGTCTTCTATATTCATCCATTTTAAGGCTTTTATACGTTTTTCGTGGGTATCTATTACATGTACACCCTGCGTTTGTTTAGGGAATTTGCGTGCTATTTTATTGGCTACTTTTGTTAAAGCTTTTGTTGGGGCAATGCCTACGCAGGTGGGTAGGCCTGTCCATTTTAAAACGCGTTTACGTATTTGTATGCCGTAGTCGTTAAAATTAGTGTTTTTAAAGCCTTTAAACTCTAAAAAAGCCTCGTCTATACTATATACTTCTATATCGGGTGTAAACTGAGCCAATATAGACATAACACGCTGACTCATGTCGCCATAAAGCGGGTAATTGGACGATAGTATTTCTATGTTATTGGCTTTACAATAGGGCTCCCATTTAAATATAGGAGCTCCCATGGGTAGGTTTAATGCTTTTGCCTCGTCGCTTCGAGCTATTACACAACCGTCGTTATTGCTTAAAATAGCGATAGGTTTATGCTGTAAACGTGGATTAAAAACACGTTCGCAGGAGGCGTAAAAATTATTACAATCGACTAGCGCGTACATATTATTTATGGTTTAAAAAGTCAATGCAACTATTAACAACTTGGTTTAGGTGTAATGGTAATTCTTGACTTTGCCATGGGTGTGATGCACCAAAAACATGGTTCGCATTTGGTATTATTTTTAACACACTGTTAGGGTTCCATTGGTGCTGTATATGGGCTTCTTGTACAACAACACTGGTGTCTGCATCGCCGTGTATTACCATATGAGGTATGTTTATTTTTTTTACAGCAGTACTTATGGTTAATCTATTTTGATGATCTATAAAATTTTTATAAAATTGATAAAAATGTGGCATATTTTGCTTGGTACGGCCGTTTTTTACGTAGTAAACATTGTTGTTTTTCCAGTGTGTTAAAGCGTCTCCGCTTGGAAATCTAGATTTATAGTCGCTAACGCCTGCTAAGGTTATTAGGCTGGTAATTCTAGCATCTTCGCTTGCTTTTATAGATACTATACCACCGCCGCGACTATGTCCTAATAGGGTGATTTTTGTTTTATTTATTTCGCTATTTAACGGGTTATTATTGGACACCCAATGTATTACGGTATCAAGATCTGTTAATTCTTTGGTGTAATTATTATTACCAAATGCTTCTAGATCTGGAAAATCTATAGGTTGGTTTATTGTACCGCCATTATGTGAAAAATTGAATTTAATAAAGGTGAAATTATGTTTGGCAAAAGCATTTGCCATTAAATGCCAAGCGCCCCAATCTTTAAAACCCTTATAACCATGACAGAATATTACAATAGGTTTTGGGCTTTTATTGGCCTTGTAATGTACGTCTAAAAGTATGTCTTTACCGGTTTCTCCTTTTAAAATAAAGGGCTTATTTTCTATCATTATTCTAAACTTCTTTTTCTATAAAATCTACATTAATATTACAAATTTCTACAATAATTTTTTTAAGTTCTACTGTAAAATTCTGTAACGTTTCGTTGGTTATAAAAGTATCTTTTTTCTTTTCTTTTGGGGTATTCTTTTTACCAAATTTTAAAAAACCTTCGCCTAAATTTTTAAATGATATAATACCTGCCTCTACAGGGAATGATAGGGTGTTATTTTGCTGCATCATATAAGCGTAACACAAAATTTGAAAGGGCTTGCTATACTTTACATAATCTGTAGTTATGTCTTGCCAGTTTACAACTTCTACTTTACTTTGTTCTACCTTTCCTGTTTTATAATCTATAATTCTAGTGGTACCGTTACAGGTATCTACACGATCTACCATACCTGTTAAATAAACAGGGAAATCGAGCTCTGGTATATCTATAAGTACTTTATTTTTGGCTTCTATAGCAAGAATCTCTATTTGGTCGCCTTTTTTTATATCTGTAATTTCTAAATTTAAAAAGTTAGAGACGTAGCGTTTAGCAATTTCGAATATAATTAAATTTTTTCCTTGAGTAATATCGCCTTCTTTATAAATATCTTGAAAATGATATAATACGCGCTCTTCTATTCTTGCTTTAAACCCTGTTATAATATCTACGGTTAAAGGCCCCTTATTTATGAGTGGCTTATAAAAATCCTCTAAGGTATTATGAACAACGGTACCTAAGGTATTCGCCGCTACGGTTTCTTCTACACTGTTATACGCTTTAATTTTCAAGACTTTTTGATAATAAAAATCTAACGGATTTCGCATATAGTTGGTTAAAGATGATGGCGAAAATCCTTTTTTAGCAATATCTTTTAAACGCAATAAAATATCTTTATTTTTAGATATAACCTGTAATTCATTATTTATAATAGGAACTTGTGGTGTTATAATTTGATGAGATATATGGTGTATGCCCTCTAACTCAAGCTGTGTTATAAAACGGCTACGCTCGCCACCAACTAAAATATCGGCCTCGGTATTATATAAAATATGAACATTTTTAGCACGCTGTAACAACCTATAAAAATGATATGTATAGACGGCATCTTTTTCTTTGTAAGTCGGTAAGCCGTTTTCTATTTTAACATCAAAAGGTATAAAAGAATTGTTACTTTTACCCGATGGCAAAACACCCTCGTTTACCGAAGATATTATAATTGTATCGAAGTCTAACACACGAGATTCTAGCATACCCATAACCTGTAAACCTTCTAACGGTTCGCCTTGAAAATCTAAAGTCTCACTACTTAAA
>CALHCQ010000060.1 GCA_937936645.1 uncultured Algibacter sp. | reverse complement strand
CTCTAGATTTCTTCTACCCTAATCTTTTTGATTTAAAAGAAGAAAACATTGAAGCTGCAAAAACGGAAGTTGCTAAGTAATAAAATAACTTTTGAGAAAAAACATTCAACATCTTAAAATTACACCTCTAAAACCTGAGTCAAAAAAACAGACTCAGGTTTTTGATATTAATACAGATCAAGAAAAAACAATCTACACAAAAAAAGCTATAGAGCACTTAGAACACATCCATTTTGCTGCTGGGCACCCCCCCTATTTACGCGGTAATAATAGCTTAATGTATGTTAAAGAAAAACTCCCTGTTAAACATATTCTTAATTTTTCGAATATAGAAGCGGGAAACAAAATATTAAAACAAGAAATACAAAAAGGAAAGCAGTACTTTTATTTAGACCTGCTAGCACATACTGCTTCCAATCAAAAATTACTTAACAATCTAGAAGATTTTAAACGACTATTTAGAGACATCCCTTTAAACAAAATACACTTAAGTATATGCACCAACAACACACCCCTGGCCTTAGTAGCCATGTACCTTGTTTGTGCAGAACAACTGGGCTACAAAAAAGAGGATTTAAAACTTAATATAGAACAAAGTTTAACTCAAGAAGAAAAAAAAACACACCTAGAAGTTTTATTAACAACCAACCTAGACCTCGTTAATATTTTAAAAACTCAGTATCCTAACATCAAGATTAATTACCTAAATAATTTAAATAAGGAGCAGATTCTAGCACACAAGCAAATTACCTCCATAATAAATATAGGTTTACACGCAATACTACAAGCATTAAAATTAGGCTTATCAATAGATTTTTTCGCACCTCTACTCCTTTGCAATTATCATGTAGGAAAGGATTTTCTTGAAGAAACTGCCAAAATAAGAGCCGCTAGAATGTTATGGGCTAAAATACTAAATGGCTTTAAACTTAAAAACAAAGCAGCATTACAATTACGTTTACAAGGCCTTATAGATTATAAAGATATTAGTGCAAATAGCATAACATCTATGTCTGCACATTTTGCAGGTTTAGAAAGCATCATTACTAACCTAAACAATCTAGCACCTCACATTATACAACAAGAAACAAGTATTACAAAAACAATAGACCCTTGGGCTGGAAGCTATTACGTAGAAACTTTAACACATCAATTAGCAACAAATGCTTGGTTACTTATAAAAGAAAACCCCGTAATAGATTTACTAAAACAAGATTACACAGCAAATAATATTGTGCCTAATTCTAGTAAATACATAGACAATTTAAAGCATTTAATTAAAAAAACGAGTAGTAAAAGCAATCTTCTAGACCTTACTATTATTGCTATAAAACAAGGCGAAAACATAACCTCTATAAACAACGCATTGTACAAGTAAGCGTAATAAACCCCATTACATTTACAACAACGCTTACCTAATACACATTATAAAAAACAAGGCACATACAACCTATAACATGGTAACGCAGAAGACTTTTTTATACATGTAACAAATAATAACAGATTGTTAATAATTAAGGTTTTTATTAGTCATAAATAATTGTATTTTTACGCTTAATAAAACCAATTTATTAATGGGTAAAATTATAGCTATAGCTAACCAAAAAGGAGGCGTTGGAAAAACAACAACATCTATAAACCTAGCAGCATCGTTAGGCGTATTAGAAAAGAAAGTATTACTTATTGATGCCGATCCTCAAGCGAATGCTACATCTGGAATTGGTATAGATGTTGAGACTGTAGAAATAGGTACTTATCAATTGTTAGAACACTCTAACTCTGCTAAAGAAGCCATATCTACAACCAACACACCAAACCTAGATATTATACCTGCCCACATCGACTTGGTTGCTATAGAAATTGAACTTGTAGACAAAGAAGCTCGAGAATACATGCTTAAAAAAGCATTAGAAGAAGTTAAAGAAGAATATGATTATATCTTAATTGACTGCGCACCATCTTTAGGACTACTTACATTAAATGCTCTTACAGCTGCAGACGCTGTTATAATACCAATACAATGCGAATACTTTGCATTAGAAGGTCTTGGTAAATTATTAAACACAATAAAAAGTGTTCAAAAAATACATAATCAAGATTTAGACATAGAAGGTTTACTACTTACCATGTACGATTCTCGTTTACGTTTATCCAATCAAGTTGTAGAAGAAGTACAAAAACACTTTAACAACATGGTATTTCAAACTATTATACAACGTAATGTACGTTTAAGCGAAGCGCCTAGTTATGGCGAAAGTATTATTAATTACGACGCTAGTAGTAAAGGTGCTATAAATTACTTAAGCTTGGCTAAAGAAATCATTAACAAAAACGCTTAACAATATGGCTAAGGCATTAAAAAAACAAGCTTTAGGCAGAGGCTTGTCGGCATTATTAAAAGACCCAACTAAAGACATTCAATCTGTTCAAGATGAAAATGCAGACAAAGTTATAGGCAATATTATAGAGTTAGATATTAACGCTATAGAGGTTAACCCTTTTCAACCTAGAACCAATTTTAGCGAAGAGTCTTTAAATGAGTTAGCAACCTCTATTAAGCAATTAGGTATTATACAGCCTATAACCGTAAGAAAACTAGACTTTAACAAGTACCAACTAGTATCTGGAGAACGACGTTTTAGAGCTTCTAAACTTATTGGTTTAGAAACCATAACAGCGTATGTACGTATAGCTAACGACCAAGAATCGTTAGAGATGGCTTTGGTAGAAAACATACAACGTCAAGATCTAGACCCAATAGAAATTGCATTGTCTTACCAAAGATTAATAGACGAAATTAATTTAACACAAGAACAAATGAGTGATCGTGTTGGAAAAAAACGATCGACTATTACAAATTATTTACGCCTTTTAAAACTAGATCCAATTATACAAACAGGTATGCGCGACGGGTTTATATCTATGGGGCATGGTCGTGCTCTAATTGCTGTAGACGATCTGTCTACGCAAATCGATATTTACGAGCAAATACTAGCGCAAAAATTATCGGTTAGAGACACTGAAGATTTTATTAGAAATCATAAAAACAAACAAGACGCACAAAACAACAAATCTCAAAATAAAGGAAATACAATACCACAGCATATAGAATCTGGTATAAAAGAATTTTCAGAATACTTTGGTCACAAAATAGACGTTAAAGTCTCTAAGAATGGTAAAGGTAAAATTACAATACCTTTTCATTCTGAAGAAGATTTTAACCGCATAAAAAAATTAGTACAGCGTGACAAATAAATTATTAATAGCTGTTTTACTTATTCTTTTTTGTTGTGCTAATAGTGTAGCTCAGAAAAAAGAAAAAAAAAGGACAACACCTCCACCTGTTAATCTTGTTATAGAAGACAGCATAAAAGTTAGCAAAAAGCCTTTTAATGCTTTAGCTCCTGCCAAGGCCGCATTCTACTCTGCAATACTTCCTGGTCTGGGTCAAGCCTACAATAAAAAATACTGGAAAATACCCATTGTATATGCCGCATTAGGAACAGGTATTTATTTTAATATAACAAACAATAATGAGTTTAATAGGTATCGTGATGCCTTTAAAAGCAGACTAGCAGGTTTTGAAACCGACGAATTCTTTTTTGATGCAAATGGCAATAAATTAGAAACACCACGAGTTAGTGATGACGGATTAATACGTGCGCAAAGAATTTTTAAAAAAAATAAAGAATTATCGCTCTTAATTACCATAGGGCTTTACGCTTTAAATATAATAGACGCCAATGTAGATGCGCACTTATTGCAATACAACGTCGATGAAAATTTATCGCTATCACCGCATTACGAATTTAGAGACATTAACACAGCTAATAACGTTGGTTTATCTTTAAATTATAGATTTTAACAAAAACCAACTATTTACATACAATTACAAAACAAGAATACATGAATATTGCTTTACTAGGATACGGAAGAATGGGTCAAACCATAGAAAAAATAGCTATAAAACGCGGTCACAACATCGTTTTAAAAGTAGACAAAGGTGATACAAATTACGATATAACAAAGGCCGATGTCGCTATAGATTTTAGTATTCCAGATGTGGCTTATGGTAATATTACGAATTGTTTAAAAAACAACGTTCCTGTAATTTCTGGAACAACAGGCTGGTTAGATAAATATGATGATGCTCTAGCTGTTTGTAAGGAAAATAACGGTGCTTTTATATACGCTTCTAATTATAGCTTAGGAGTTAATATCTTTTTTGAGCTTAATAAAACACTTGCTAAAATGATGAGTAATCTAAAGCAATACAATGTTGCTATGGAAGAAATTCATCATACTCAAAAATTAGATGCTCCTAGTGGTACTGCTATATCTTTAGCAAACGACTTAATTGCAGAACATACAAGTTATAATGCTTGGGAACTAGATAAAGCTACCAACGAAAAAAACATACCTATAGTAGCAAAGCGTATTAAAGATGTACCAGGCACACACACTGTAGACTATGTTAGTGAAGTAGATACAATACATATAGAGCATGTAGCACATAACAGACAAGGATTTGCTTTAGGTGCCGTTGTTGCTGCAGAGTGGATTATAGGTAAAACAGGCGTTTTTACGATGAACGATGTTTTAAATATTGGGTAAACTAATACCATCGTAATTCAATTAAAAAATAAAAATTACAATTATGACATTAATACAATGGTTTATATTTATCATGATAATACAAGTTATTCATGGTTTAGGTACATGGAAATTATATACAAAAGCTGGCAGGCAAGCCTGGGAAGCTTTTGTTCCTTTTTACAATGGCGTTGTATTAATGAAAATAATTAATAGGCCTGCCTGGTGGATTATTCTATTATTTTTACCTGTAGTAAATATTATTATGTTTGCCGTTGTTTGGGTAGAAACAGCAAGAAGTTTTGGCAAAAATAGTTATGTAGATACTTTTTTGGCTGTTATAAGCTTAGGGTTTTACAATTATTACCTAAATTATGTAGCACAAGTAGCGCATGTTAAAGGTAGAAGCTTAAAACCAAAATCGTCGTCTGGCGAGTGGACAAGCTCTATTCTTTTCGCTATTGTTGCAGCAACAATAGTACACACGTATTTTTTACAACCATTTACAATACCATCATCATCACTAGAAAAATCTTTACTTGTTGGCGATTTTCTATTTGTAAGTAAATTTCATTACGGTGCAAGAGTACCCATGACAACCATTGGCGCACCTATGGTACACGATACATTACCTGTTATTAATAAAAAATCGTATGCTTTTAACGACAATTACAAAGAGCGTAAAACATCTTGGATAAACAAATTACAACTACCTTACCTAAGGCTCCCTGGTTTCGAAAAAATAGAAAGAAACGATATTGTCGTTTTTAATCAGCCAGCAGATACTTTACTGGATATGAATAATTTTCATCCAGATAGAAATTACTACAAACCTATAGACAAAAAAACAAACCTCGTTAAGCGTTGTGTAGCTATTGCTGGAGATACTATGGAGGTACGTAATGGGTATGTTTATATTAATGGTAAGCAAAATATTTTACCAGATCGCGCACATTTACAATTTAGCTATTATATACAACCAAGAACAAACCGATTTAATCCACAAGTCATGGCTAACCGCTATGATATTACAGACGATTTTGGTATCATTAATAAAGAAAACACCTATTATTTCTCTGCAATATCAGACGAAGCGTTAGATAAATTTGAAAACCACCCTAATGTTGCTGGAATAAGACCTAACAAGGCTGAAAAAGGTGTTAGAGATAGTAATATTTTTCCTCACGACCCGAGATATAATTGGAATATAGACTTTTTTGGACCATTATACATCCCTAAAAAAGGTGCTACTATAGCTATTAACCTAGATGTATTACCACTTTATAAACGCGCCATAACAGAATACGAAGGCAATAACTTAGAAGTTAAAGGCAATCAAATTTTAATAAACGGAAAAGCAGAAAGTACTTATACCTTTAAACAAGATTATTATTGGATGATGGGAGACAACCGTCACAATTCTCTAGATGCTAGAGCTTGGGGACTGGTACCATTTGATCACGTTGTTGGAAAACCTGTTTTTATATGGATGAGTTGGAATTCGTTTGGAAAAGGCATTAAAAACAAAATACGATGGGAAAGACTATTTACAACCGTAAAAGGAGAAGGTAAAGCAACGTCGTTCTTTATTCCTTTTTTAGTATTGTTGTTTATTTACTTAGGTTACAACACATGGAAATCTAGGAAAAATGCTTAATCTGTAATTATAACAACTAAAAATAGATTCTTAAGTTATTGTTTTAAAATGAGTATAATTATACATCCTACCTATTTTCCTAATATTGCAGCTTTTGTAGCTATAGCACAAGACACAAATGTAATATTTGAAGTAGAAGATAATTTTTTAAAACAAACCTATAGAAATCGTGCCTTAATTTATGGAGCCAATGGTAAATTAACACTAAATGTACCCGTAACGCACAGTCAGAAAAACAGACAAAAATATAAAGATGTAAAGATTTTTAATGATGATAATTGGCAAGTTACACATTGGAAATCTTTACTATCGGCATACAAAACATCTCCATATTTTGAATTTTATGAAGACGATTTACATCCTCTATTTCATAAAAAGACAAACTTTATATTAGACTTTAATTTATCTTGTTTTGAAGTGCTTTGCGAATGCTTGCAATTAGATATAAATGCAAGTAAAACTAAAGCCTATAACAAAGATATACCGAAACCAATAAAAGATTACAGAGCGCTTGTTAAAGCAAAAAAAGAAGCTCCTGTTAAGCTAGAGAGCTATACACAAGTATTTGGCAATAAACATGGGTTTATTAACAATTTAAGTATTTTAGATTTACTTTTTAACGAAGGGCCAAATGCTCTAAATTATTTAGAATCTCAAACAGCAATAAACCTATAAATGCAAAGTTTAGCACATTATAGTTGCCATTTTTTACTACCCCTATTGGTTGCTTTGTTTTTTTATAAATCTTGCTGGAAAAAGGCTTATTTCATAATGATTTTAGGCATGTTAATAGATTTAGATCATTTACTTGCCACGCCTATTTTTAACCCTAATCGCTGTAGTATTAATTTCCATCCGCTTCATAGCTATTACGCCTGTGCACTATATATTATTTTGTTGCTGCCAAAAAAAACAAGGCTTATAGGTTTAGGGCTTACTATACACATATTGGCAGACGTTGTAGACTGTTCTTTTATGTAACCGTTAATCTAAACTTAAGGCAGTCATTATTGGGTAATGGTCGGAGTATAAAGCGTCAAAGGTTTTAAATTTATTAACCTTAAAGTTATTGTCTGCTAGAATAAAATCTATACGTATAGGAAAAAATTTAAAATCGTATGTTCTGCCAAAGCCGTTACCTGCCTCTTTAAAAGTGTCGTTAAGATTGTCTTTTATTTTTCTGTAGACATAAGAAAATGCAGTATTATTAAAATCGCCACAAATAATCATTTTATAAGGGCAATGCTTTTTGTGTTCTAAAAACAACTCGGTTTGCGATTGTTGCTTTTTAAATGCTAAACCTACATTTTTAAATAAACGTTCAGAATCCTCCTCGGTTAAATGATCTAAGTTAGGATTAACTCTTAACGATTCTAAATGCACGTTATACACCCTAATGGTATCTTTTTGCTTAACAATATCAACAAAAATGGCGTTATTACTAGTTTTTTCAAACTGAATAGAACCTTTATTTACAATAGGATATTTTGAGAAAATAACCTGACCCGTTTTTATTTTCTTCCCTTTTAAAAACTCGTATTTATACTTGTAGTTTACTTTAAATTTTTGATTAGGTATGTATTCCTGAATACTTAAAATATCTGGAGACTGTTTGTTTATAAATTGAGATATATTGACGTCTATATTCTCTTTTGGTATCCAGTTATATAAATTAAAAAGGCGCACATTATAATTCATAACATTAATATTGTTAGAATTTTCTATGTTTTTTGATGATGAAAACTTATATAACGATCCAAAAAAGACATAACCGATAACCAACGCAAATAAAGAGGTTATAAAATGTTTTTTTAGTTTAATTAGCCAATACAAAAAAAACAAAACATTTACTAGTATTAAAAAAGGAACACCTAGACTAAGAATGGAGGGTGTAGAAAAAGTTTTTGGCGGTATTAAAGACAAGCTATAAGAAACTAATAATACGGCTACTAAAACAGCATTTATAAAGTATAGTAGTTTTTCAATTAGGTTAAGTTTGCTCATCTTGTTATAGTTATTTACCAGCTCTAAAAAGGAACGCTTTCTCTTCGCTTGTTAAACTATCGTAACCGCTTTTGCTTATTTTATCTAAAATAATGTCTATTTGCTTTTGATTGTTAAAAGCATCAAAATCAGCTTTTTTATAACCACCCATTTTGCCTTTAGCTTTATGGACTGTTCGTAAATTAGTTTTCTTTTTTTTACCTGTACCTGCTGTATTAAAAATATTTAATATTGAAGTTACAAAAGGCTCAAACCATGCACCAATATCGTTTCCTTTTTCTACGAGTTGCTTGGCATAAATATAACCTAACAAAGCACCACCTAAGTGTGCAATATTACCTCCTGGGTTACCTATTAAGGGTTGTTTTAAACCTCCTAAAACACCTAAAAAATCTATAATAACAACACCTATACCTAAATGCCATAATTTTAAATTAATTGTAAAAAAACGTATGGGCTTAGTAGGCATATAAGCGCATAAAAAAATAAGTAAGGCTCTAACAGATGCAGAAGCACCAACAAGTCTAGACGGCCCTAAAACGTTAGGAAACAACGTATAGGCAAGAACAAAAAGCAAACCACCAGAAATGGCACCTAACAAATAGATATTTAAAGCCAACTTCATACTAAACAAATTAACAAACCATTGTGCTACAATATAAAGTAGAAACATATTAAATAAAATATGCATAAATCCATAATGTACAAATGCGTAAGATAAAATAGACCAAGGCTTATATAGTAACTCACTAAATTGACTGGGCAATTCTAACCAAATTAAGCTATCTGTTACTTTTGTACTGTAGAGTAATCCAAAAGTATTTGCAAAAAGAAAAATTATAACATTAATTACAATGATTTTTTCTAATACATTAAGGTTACTAAGCTTATTTTTTATGTCTTGAGTTAGCGATGTCATTAATTCCAACGGTTTTTATTAAATTGTGTTTTTCGCCAATACCACATTACAAAAAAACCTGTTAAAGCACCACCCACATGTGCAAAATGTGCTGTATTACTAGGACTAAAAAAAGACTGACCTGTAAAACCAGAAATAACATCTAATAGAATAATACCAGGTACAAAATATTTAGCTTTTATGGGTATGGGTAAGAAAATCATCATTAATTCAGCATTAGGATTCATCATTGCAAAAGCAACCATAATACCCATAATACACCCCGATGCACCAACCAAACCTGTATTAAAAACTTCTAAAAACGATATTAACTGTTGGCCAGGTAAAAAGGCATCCCACCTCGTATCTCGCATACCAATACCAGAATTTAAAGTGTTTAAAATTTGATCTTGATTAAAACCCGCTTCTAATAAAATATTTAAATCTTGGTTAAAAATAAAATAAGAATAGCCCATTTGTAAGGCTACTGCACCTAAACCAGCCGACAGATATAGAAACAAGAATTTTTTGCTTCCTAAATAATTTTCTACAGGAGAGCCAAACATCCATAAAGCAAACATATTAAACAAAATATGTGTAGGCCCTCCATGCATAAACATATGGGTAAGCACTTGCCAAGGTTTATACAGGTCGTTTTTAGGAAAAAACATGGTAAACCACTCCCTAAAAAGATCGCCCCCACCAATAAACATGGTACCAACAAACATAATAACATTAATAATTATTAGGTGTTTTACAGTTTCGGAAATACGCATCATATTTATATAAATTTTTTATCCAACTCGTCTACACTCATAGTTACAAATGTAACTCTGTTAGTAGGAGACACATTGGGTTCTTTACAAGCAAATAGTTTATTTACTAGATGCTCTTGTTCATCTTTTTCTAAAGACTGACCTGTTTTTATGGCCAAACTTTTTGCCATAGATTTGGCTAACAAATCTGTAGCACTAAAATGACTGTCTGGCACGTCGTTTTCTACATCGCTAATGAGCTGCTCTAAAATAATAGACACCTCACTTTCTGGTACACTAACAGGTACTCCTGTAATTTCTACTAAAGTATCTGTAAGACTAGAAAAGGCAAAACCTGTACTTTCTAAATCGTCTTTTAAGGTTTTTATAATTGCAACTTCTTGAGTAGTGAAATGTAATTGTAAAGGAAAAAGTAATTGCTGACTAAAGGACTCTTTTACCGTAATATGCTTTAAAAAATCTTCATACAAAACACGTTGATGCGCTCGATGCTGATCCATGATAAGCATTCCAGATTTTATAGTGCTTACTATATATTTATTATGTAATTGATAAGTGGTATGCTTTTGTTCTACTTGATTATCATCATTAAAAATAGATGCTGTGCTTTCCTCTTTTTCGAATTCTATATTAGAAAAATCTAAATGATCGTTCTCTTTTGTTTCTAAACCTACATATAAGTTTTCCCAGCTTGCTGTGTCTTCTTTTTTATAATTGGTGGTGTAAGATTGTGATGGTTTAGGAGTGCTAAAAGGGGTTTCTTCCTTAAAAGGATTAAAACTACGGTCTACCTCTACTCCTGGCGTATTAGGCTTAAGCGCTTTATAATCATATGGAGTATCTAGCGTGGCATCTCTTTCAAAATCTAATACAGGTGCTATATTAAATTGCCCTAAACTGTGCTTAACTGCCGATCTTAACAGGGCATATAATGTATGCTCGTCATCAAATTTAATTTCGGTTTTGGTAGGATGTATATTAATATCTATGGTTTGTGGGTTTACTGTTAAATTTAAAAAATAACTAGCATGGGTACCACTTTTTAACAAACCATCGAAAGCAGAAGCTATGGCATGGTTTAAATATGCCGATTTTATAAATCTGTTATTTACAAAAAAATACTGTTCGCCACGTGTTTTTTTTGCATACTCGGGTTTGCCAACAAAACCAGATATTTTTAAAACCTCGGTATCCTCGTCTACAGGCACTAGTTTTTCGTTGGTTTTATTTCCAAAAATATTAACAATACGCTGCCTGTAATTACTTACGGGTAAATTATAGGACTCGCTACCATTATTAAACATAGAAAACGAAATATCGGGATGCGCTAACGCCACACGATGAAACTCGTCTACAATATGCCTTAACTCTACCGTATTTGATTTTAAAAAATTTCGCCTTGCAGGTATATTAAAAAATAGATTTTTTACTGCAATGGCGGTACCATTTGGTGTAACAATAGCTTCTTGCGATTCTACTTCGCTACCTGCTATTGTAATACTAGAACCTATATCGTCTTTAGCTTGCTTCGTTTTTAGTTCTACATGAGCAATAGCAGCAATACTTGCTAAAGCCTCTCCACGAAAACCTTTTGTGTTTAATAAAAAAAGGTCGTCGGCATTTTTTATTTTAGATGTAGCATGACGCTCGAAACTTAATCGGGCATCTGTAACACTCATGCCTTTACCGTTGTCTATAACTTGTACAAGGGTTTTGCCCGCGTCTTTAATTATTAATTTTATATTTAATGCACCGGCATCTATAGCATTTTCCAGCAACTCTTTAACTACAGAAGCTGGACGTTGTACCACCTCTCCTGCGGCTATTTGGTTGGCTACATGATCGGGCAATAGCTGTATAATATCTGCCATTTATATTAAGAAAAGAAAATAGATAAGTCGAAATCAATAATAAACAGAAAAATTAAAACCAATATGGCCACTATAATTAGCGTACGTCTATTGGCATCTTTATCTGGATGGTGTTTTAACTCATCTAAAGCATGATTTAATTTTGTTTTTAAATTTTTATTGGCCCCAACAGTTGTTCTAAATTCATCGAATTTATGCTTCATTTGGTACGGGCTACCTTGTCCTTTATCGTCAAAGTATCGTGGGGTATAACTGTACTTTTTATTTTTTGGTAATGTATTACGTCCCATGGCTAAAACAAATTTAAGGTTACAAATAGTTTTTTTCTAGTACATACATACAAAGTAACAGTAAAATAAGTAGTAAAATTATAGTTCGTATGGGTAAAACAGATTTTATTTTAACTTTATGTCCTGTTTCTCTACGCCATTTAGATTTAAAATCGTTTTTATTGGATGCTTCATCATCTAAAACCTCCTCATTTTCGGAAAATCTTGGCTTATAATTAAATTTCTTATTTCTCTTCTGTTTAAACAAAATGTTTTTATAAAATACTTGTTCTTCAAAAATAGTTAAAAAATAGATATAACTATAAATTGCTATTCTTAAAACTTGTTAACATGCCATATACTGTAAAAGCAAAAATTAAAGCGCTCTAAGTGTTGCCATTTTTATAGCAGCAATAGCAGCTTCGGTACCTTTATTACCATGTTTACCTCCAGATCGGTCTATAGATTGTTGTATATTATTATCGGTTAATACACAAAAAATAACAGGGGTATCGTGTAAAACGTTTAGATCTTTTACCCCTTGTGTTACGCCTTCACAAACAAAATCGAAGTGTTTAGTTTCTCCTTGAATAACACTACCAATAGTAATAACAGCATTAACGCCTTGTTCTTGTATTTTTTTTGCACCATAAATAAGCTCAAAACTTCCTGGTACATTCCATCTTATAATATTTTCTGGTAAAGCGCCATTTTCTATTAACGCATTGTAAGCCCCTTTGTAAAGGCCTTCTGTAATAGTATCATTCCATTCTGAAACAACAATCCCAAATCGAAAGTCTTTCGCATTTGGGATTGTGTTTTTATCGTAATCCGATAAATTTTTATGTATTGTAGCCATATATTATTTGTTCGCTAGTACTTGAGCTTTACCAATAAATACATCGACATTAGCAGCCTCTGTAGATGTTGGAAACTCTTCTTTTATTCTTTTAAAATATGTTAATGCTTTGCTTGCATCTCCTAACTCTAAAGCTAAAGCTCCTGCTTTGTTAAGAAATAAAGGTGTTGTAAAAGAATTGGTACGCATTTTTGCTGCCTCTTCGTAATAACCTAGTGCATCTTGTTTTTGGTTTAACTGTACAAAAGCATCTCCTATGTTTCCTTTTGCTAATGCAGACAAAACTTCGTCATCACCAGAAAAATCACCTAAATATTCTATTGCTTTTTTGTATTGTTTTAATCTTAAGTAAGAAGTACCTGCATAGTAATTTGCTAAATTCCCTGCCGATGTACCACCAAACTCGTTAATAACACCTAACATACCTAATTTGTCTCCATTACCATTTAAAGCTAAGTTGTAAAGTGAATCTTTTTCTACACCAGTTACAGCTTGGTTAAAATACTTTTGAGCATCGTACATGTTATCGGCTGCTTTCTGCTCTTTAGGTTGTGTTACAAAAGACTTAAAAGCTAAAGATCCTAGCACAACAACGGCAACAACACCAATTATGATAAAAATATATTTTTGATTTTTAGCAACAAATTCTTCCGTTTTGGATGCTGTTTCATCTAAAGCATTAAAAACTTCGGCTGTTGTAGACTCTAAATCTTCTGCTTCTACAACCTCTTCAACCTGCTTTTCTACTTTTTCTGCTTTTTGTTTGTATCCTCTTTTATTATATGTAGCCATTGTATTATTCTAAAATTAATGTCTCGCAAAAATATAATTTTTCTTCATAACTAAAAGCGTATTTATTTGATATTTTTCAATAATTTGCACTTCTTTTTTACAGTCTCTCTAATTATACAGTCTTTTAGTTGTTATTACTATGATTTTAAAATCGCTTTCTTTACTTAATTACAAAAATTTTGACAGTAAATCTTTTGTGTTTAACGAAAAGATTAACTGTATTGTAGGTAATAACGGCATCGGAAAAACCAACGTGTTAGATGCCATTTATCATTTATCGTTTGGTAAAAGTTACTTTAACCCTATAGCCTCTCAAAACATTAAGCATAACGAAGATTTTTTTGTTGTAAACGGCGATTACCTAAAAAACGATAAAAGTGAAAAAGTAGTTGTAAGTCTTAAGCGCGGACAAAAAAAGATGATTAAACGCAACGGCAAACCCTACGAGAAATTTAGTGACCATATTGGTTTTTTACCCTTAGTTATAATATCTCCGGCAGATAGAGATTTAATTATTGAAGGAAGTACAACTAGACGTAAATTTATAGACACCGTTATATCGCAAAGCGATAAAAATTATTTATCCGATTTAATAAACTACAATAAAGTATTATCGCAGCGTAATGCGCTTTTAAAATATTTTGCACTAAACCACACCTTTAATGCAGACACAATAGATGTTTATAATTTACAACTAACAGATTACGGTACAAGAATTTTTGAAAAAAGAAATGCTTTTTTAAATACCTTTATCCCCATATTTAAAGCTAGGTACGAAGCCATAAGTAATGGTAAAGAATCTGTTTCTGTTAATTATGATAGTCACCTTTTTAATACCGATTTACACCGTTTACTTAAAAATAGCATAAATAAAGACCGTGCATTGCATTACACATCGGTAGGCATTCATAAAGACGATTTATCCTTTAATATTGCAGAGCATCCTATTAAAAAATTTGGTAGTCAAGGGCAGCAAAAATCATTTTTAATCGCTTTAAAATTGGCTCAATTCGATTTTATAAAAGCTCAAAGTGGCGTAAACCCCATTTTATTATTAGATGATATTTTTGATAAATTGGATGAGAACCGAGTAGCACAAATTATAAAATTAGTGAATAAAGAAAATTTTGGTCAGCTTTTTATAAGCGATACTCATGCCGAACGTACCGAGAATGTTATAAAACAAGTACACCAATCTTACGAAATATTTAAATTATAAAACAACACCATGGCAAAACGCACTAACGAAAATTTAAGTATTGCAGATGCATTAAAAGAATTTGTATCAAAAAACAAACTAGAAAAAGGTCTAGATAAGGTAAATGTAGCAGAAGCTTGGGCAAAACTAATGGGTAACGGTGTAAACAAATACACTACAGCTGTACAACTAGAACGCGAAACACTATATATACAACTTAGTTCTAGCGTATTACGTGAGGAATTAAGTTATGGCAAACAAAAAATAATAGACATGCTTAACGAAGAATTGGGGAAAGAAATTATTAAAAAACTGATTTTGAGATAAGTATACAAAAAAACAAATATTAAAATAAACCTAGATATTTAACCTTTGTGTTATTTTTTAATATATATTTGTAACTTAATTATTATAATACAAATACAATGAGTAAAGGTACCGTAAAATTCTTCAACGATTCTAAAGGATTTGGATTCATCACTGAAGATGACAACAACAAAGAACATTTCGTACACATTTCTGGATTAATCGATGAAATTCGTGAAGGTGATGCAGTTGAATTCGATCTACAAGAAGGTAGAAAAGGATTAAACGCCGTAAACGTAAAAGTAATCTAATTAGATATATAGATACTAAAATTTACAAAAAGAGCCTATCAATTTATTTTGATAGGCTTTTTTAATACCCAATAATTAAACACGTACATATAAAAAAGGCCTGTAAATTACAGGCCTTTTTTTATATAATATTAATGATGTTGTAATAAATACTTAAAACGTATCTCTTCCAGAAAAATGAAAAGCACCTTCTATTGCTGCATTTTCATCGCTATCGCTACCATGCACCGCATTCTCACTAATAGAGTCGGCAAACATTTTACGTATAGTTCCCTCGGCAGCATCTGCAGGATTTGTAGCTCCTATTAATGTTCTAAAATCGCTAACTGCATTTTCTTTTTCTAAAATAGCAGCAACAATAGGCCCACGAGTCATATACGCTACTAATTCTCCAAAAAAAGGACGCTCGTTATGTATTGCATAAAACGTTTCAGCATCAGCTTTTGTCATTTGTGTTAATTTCATTGCTACAATTTTAAATCCAGCTGCAGCTATCTTATCTAGTATAGCACCGATGTGTCCTTTCTCAACCGCATCCGGTTTAAGCATTGTAAATGTTCTATTTGTTGCCATTTTTAATATAAATTATTTTTCTACTTAATAGTTATCTTTAGAAAACATATGTTATTCTAAATTATTTATAGCAAAAGTAGTGCATTTCTATTAAATAACAAGCCAAAGTATTTATTATAAGCCATTAGTAACAAAGCTTTACTTCTACTAAAAATATATTATACGCACAGGCTTTTAACAACAATAAATTTTATAATAGTTTTAACGGCTATTAGCTTAAACTGTCTTAAAAAAATTCAAAAAAATTGTATATTCGCTTACTATGACAAAAGACGATATTACCGGCATAAAAGAGCTA
The DNA here is from genome assembly GCA_937936645.1 of uncultured Algibacter sp. Lineage (GTDB taxonomy): Bacteria > Bacteroidota > Bacteroidia > Flavobacteriales > Flavobacteriaceae > Postechiella. The sequence goes on along the minus strand of CALHCQ010000060.1, from coordinate 11,783 downwards.
CTTGCTTCAAAAAAAAACATTGTTATTGTACCTCATAAAAACCCAGATGGAGACGCTATAGGCTCTACATTAGGGTTATATCATTTTTTATTAAAAAACAATCACAAGGTCCATGTAATTGTTCCTAACGATTATCCTCATTTTTTAAAATGGATACCAGGCGAAGAACATATTATAAAATATGATACAAACAAAACAGATTCTGAAGCACTTGTAGGACAAGCCGATATTATTTTTACTTTAGATTTTAATGCTTTTCACAGAACAGGAAATATGGCACCTGTATTAGAAAACAGTAAGGCGTTAAAAATAATGATAGACCACCACCAAGAGCCCGATAACTACGCCACCTACACCTACTCTGACGTAACAATGAGTTCTACCTGCGAAATGGTTTATCATTTTATAGATAAATTAGATCTTTTAGAACAGATAGACAAGGCAATAGCCACCTGTTTGTATGTAGGTATTATGACAGATACAGGATCTTTTAGATTTAGATCGACTACAAGTAAAACCCACCGTGTTATTGCTCATTTAATAGATTTAGGTGCCGACAATAATACGATACACAACAATGTATACGACACCAACAGCCACAATAGGTTACAACTTTTAGGTTGTGCTTTAAGTAATTTAGAAATACTACCAGAATACAGGACAGCATATATTACTATTTCGCAAAACGAACTTAATAGATACGATTACAAAAAAGGCTACACAGAAGGTATTGTTAATTATGCCTTATCTTTAAGTAATATTATTTTTGCAGCTATATTTATAGAAGACAAAAAAGAAGGTATTATAAAAATATCATTACGCTCTAAAGGTTCTTTTTCTGTAAATGCATTTTCTAGAGCTCATTTTAATGGTGGCGGACATAACAACGCTGCAGGAGGACGTAGTGAAGTATCGTTGTCTAAAACCGTAGAAAAATTTACAAGTATACTTCCTACTTATAAAAAAGATTTAAATAATGATTAGACTTATTACTGTTTTTAGCATCGTTCTATGTGTTCTAGGGTGTAAATCGCCAGAAGCCAGAAAACCTGTCTCTGTTAAAACGGGATCATTTATTAGTGCTTCTGTAGAGCGCAATAAAAAACGATACGCTCTAGAGAAAGCACAAATAGAAACTTTGATGCAAGAAAAAGACAGTGTTAATTTTATTACCTCGGCAAATGGTTTTTGGTATTATTACAACATTAAAACAGATACTCTAAATACAATAACGGCAAAATTTGGAGATGTTGTTAACTACAATTATAATGTTAAACACCTTAATGGATCTGTAATTTATTCTAAAACAGAATTAAAAACACAAAATTATGTTATGGATAAGCAGTTACTATTTACAGGTTTACGTGAAGGGCTAAAAATTTTAAAATCTGGCGAAACAGCCACCTTTATATTTCCTTCGCAAAAGGCTTATGGATATTATGGTGACGAAAATAAAATAGGTACTAACACGCCAATTATGTGCGAGGTTACCGTAAATAAAATAACCCAAACACAATAAACCTACAATTATGTCTATTTTTAAAAGCCTATTAAAACATTTATTAACACTCCTTATATCTTGTAATTTACTAGCTTGTAAAGCACAGCATAATGATTTAGAAGATGGTATTTATGCCGAAATTGTAACATCAAAAGGGACAATGATAGCTAAATTACATTACGATAAAGTACCTATTACTGTTGCCAACTTTATCTCTTTAGCCGAAGGTACTAACACCATGGTTAAAGACAAATACAAAAACAAAAAATATTTTAACGGACTTATATTTCATCGTGTTATAGATGAGTTTATGATACAAGGTGGCGACCCTACAGGTACTGGTACAGGTAGTCCTGGCTATAAATTTAACAACGAATTTCATCCCGATTTAAAACACGATAAAGCCGGCGTATTGTCTATGGCAAATTCTGGCCCTAACACCAATGGTAGTCAGTTTTTTATTATGGAGGTTGCTAAACCTTTTCTAGATAACAGCTATAATGTTTTTGGTCAATTAGTAGAGGGTCTAGATATACAAGACTCTATATCTAACGTAAAAACAGCTGCTAGAGATAAACCTGTACAAGATGTAATTATAAAAGAAGTGAATATTATTAGAAAAGGTAAAACTGCTAATAGTTTTAATGCAGCTAAAATATTCGAAAATCATTTTGAAGAAGCTAATCGTAAAAAAGAGGAAAAAGAAGCCAATAGTAAAAAAATAATAGCCACTTATGGTAAAAAATTTAAGACTCAAAAAGAAAAAGCGACAACGCTAGCTTCTGGTTTAAAATACTATGTAACACAAAAAGGACAAGGAGAAAAATTAACTTCTAACGCTACAGTTTCTACACATTATGCTGTATATTTTGAAAATGGGAAACTTCTAGAAACAAGTAAGTTAGAAATAGCAGAAGTTTTTAATAAAGTAAACCAAAGGCGTAAAGATGCAAACCAATACCAACCTATAAGAGCAAATATAAGCCCAAAAGCAGGTATGATTGCTGGATTTAAGGAAGGTCTAAAACAACTTCATGTAGGCGATAAAGCGACTTTATTTATCCCTTATCATTTAGCCTATGGAGAGTCTGGGAATAGAGATATACCAGGAAAATCTAACATTATCTTCGAAGTAGAAATACTTGATATCATTAAATAAAAAAACATGCATTTATTAAAATTTGACTGGAACCCAATTTCTGGTATTAACATTATTGGCGATTTTAAACTTCACTTTTACAGCTTAACTTGGGTTGCAGCATTTGTTCTTGGTTCGCTATTAATGAAATATATTTTTAAAAGAGAAAAAGTATCTTTAGAATACTTAGATCCTCTTTTTATGTACACCGTAATAGCTACCATGCTAGGTGCTAGATTAGGACATGTTATTTTTTATCAATCTGAATTAATTACCGAAGATTTTTTAAGCATTTTCCTTCCATTTAAATTTAAAGGTGGTTTTGAATTTACAGGTTTTCAAGGTTTGGCTAGTCACGGAGCTGCCATTGGTATTATTGTAGGCATGTATTTGTATAGAAAAAAATACAAGTACAAATCTGTTCTTTGGATTTTAGACCGCATTGTTATTACTGTGGCCTTGGGCGCCATATTTATAAGAATAGGAAACTTTATAAACTCAGAAATTATAGGTAAAAAATCGGGCGATTTTAAACTAGGTGTACGTTTTATTCAAGAATACTACAATAAATATGAAGCCATGCGTGCTACGGGTATAAAAAACACTCAAGAGGCATATAATGCCATTGCAGAAGCACCACAATTTGCTAATTTATTAAATGAAGTACCATATAGGCACCCTGCGCAACTTTACGAATCTTTCTGTTATATTTTTGTTTTTATAATTCTTTGGTTTTTTTATACTAAAACATTAAAAAAAGATCAAACTGGTTTTCTATTTGGTTTGTTTTTGGTATTGCTCTGGACCGTACGCTTTTTTGTAGAATTTGTAAAAGAAGCTCAAAATGTAGAGCGTGCAGAATGGGCTTTAAACACTGGGCAATGGCTAAGCATCCCTTTTGTTATTATTGGATTATATTTTATGTTTGTTTATAAACCAAAACACCCCGTTGTTTAATAAAATTAAACTTATGAAAAAGCACCATAAAATAATAATATTATTAATACTAACACTTGTAATTACAGCTTGTAAAAAGCAAGGAAATAAAGCAGATATAGATGCAGAATTTAAAGCTAGTATCCCTTTTAAGATTGCTAGAAATTATTTTGTAAAAAACAACGTAACTGCTAGTAACTTGACACTAGAATCTAAAAAGGAATTTAACGCAGTATTTGGTAAAGCATTTGCTAGCGGAGCAGATGGGTCTCCAACGCCTATAGATTTCTCTAAACAATATGTTGTGGCTATAATAAAACCTGAAACAGATTTAGCTAGTGAGATTACAATAAAATCTATAAAAAAAGACAATGAAAACATTTTTTTTACTTACAATTATAGTACCGGTAAAAAACAATCTTTTACAATCCATCCTAGTACCATTGTTATTTTAAATAAAACCGAAAAAGGAACTATTATTTTTAACGAATTAAAAAATAATTAACAATCAAATATTCAAAATAAAAATAACGTTTTTTATTTTTTTATTTAAAGCTTAAAACATTGTTTAGGCATTATATTTGTTGATATTAATAATACAACGTATTAATTTACTTTTAACAAGGTGTATTAACTAAATTTTAAACACAGCAAATGAATATTTTTTTAAAGCGAATTGTCATATTATTATTTATCATAGCAGCCGCTTTTTTTGCTTATTCGCATTTTGAAAACGATATTTTTAGTAAGAGATTAAGTCCAAAAGACACGGTACAATTTAAACTAAACGACTTAAAATTAGACGTTTTTTACAACAGACCATCTAAAAAAGATCGCGAAGTATTTGGGGCGCTTGTACCATATAATGAAGTTTGGCGAACAGGCGCTAATGAGGCTACTACGTTTAAAACAAATACACTTTTAAAAATAGGTAACGACTCGTTACCAGCTGGAAAATACACCTTATGGACTATTCCTAACCCTAAAGAGTGGCATGTTATTTTTAATAAAAAACAATATAAGTGGGGTGTCGATTTAGAGATGAATGCCTCAAGAGAGCCAGAATTTGACGCTCTAGATATTATTGTACCTGTTGAGAAACTAAAAAACACTGTGGAGCAGTTTACTATTGCTTTTGACAACTCTACAGATAACCTAAGTTTAACTATGGCTTGGGACCATGTAAAAATTACGGTACCCTTAAAATAATTTTACTTTATAAATCGTGTTAGTGCTAACTTGGCTATTTTATAAAAAAGAAAACCAGAAAAAGCACCAAAAGTTAATCCACAAACAATATCTAAAGGGTAATGCACACCTACATAAATACGGCTATAAGCCACAATAAAACTCCATAAAACAAGTACGTAAATTAACTTTTTATAAAAAGGTTTTAACATTAATCCTGCAAAAATAGCTGCAGCCATAGAATTGGACGAGTGTCCAGAAAAGAAACCATATTTGCCACAACGAACAGCTATAAACCTAACCTGATCGATTATATCTGGCGCTCTACAAGGTCGCAAGCGTTGAAATCCTCGCTTAAAAACATTTGTTATTTGGTCTGTAAACGTTATCATTAGTGCAACAACAATAACAAAAACTAACATAGATTTTAAACCAAACTTTTTATACAACAAATACAATAGGACAGCATATAATGGTATAAAGGTTAATTTGTCTGTAATAATTAACCATAAATTATCCCAACGTAATGTTCCTAAATTATTTAAATATAAAAATAAGCTTGTGTCCTGTTTTAAAAGTTCTTCAATCATGTTAAAATGTAATGCTATAATAATAAAAAACTAGGCATCGTAAGCAGCTATTTCTTTATCGTAAAAATCGGTAGCCTGTTTAATTGCGTTTTCAGTTTCTAGTTCAAGTTCTGCTTGATCATCTTTATCAAAATCTTCAAACCATTCTAATTCATCATTTTCCAAATTAATAATAAATCTAGGAAACTCGGTGTGTATTACAAAAATAGCATTTGGATATTCGGTATTATCGCCTAGTATAAATTTTGGAAGCGTCATAAATTATATTTTTTGTGTTACTGGTTATTAGACAAAATTAACCTTTTAGTTAAATAATTAAACCTAATATATAATAAAATTGCTGCAGTTGTTAGTCCTGCAAGTAAACCAAGCCAAATACCTGTGCTACCATACTGCTCTGGTTTACCTAAAAACCAGCTTACAGGAAAACCAACAACCCAATACGATATAAACACCAAAACCATGGGTATTTTAACGTCTTGCAAACCTCTTAAAGCTCCTAAAACAAGTACTTGTATACTATCGCTTATTTGAAAAACCGCAGCAACTAGTAACAGCTTAGATGCTATAGATATTACCGTTAGATTATCTGTAGCGTTCAATACATCATCGGTATCTAAATATAACTTGGGTAATTGGGTATGAAACACAAAAAATAATGTTGCAAAACCAACTGCTAAAAGGGTTCCAAATAAAAATATAGAATGTGCTATACGGCGAAGTTCTAAATAACTTTTTAGCCCTTTTTGGTTACCTACACGTACCATAGCAGCTACACTTAGCCCCATGGCAACCATAAATGTCATAGATCCTAAATTAAGTGCTATTTGGTTGGCTGCTTGATCGTTTTTTCCTAATAGTCCGCTAAGCCAAATTGCCGAAGTAAAAATGGCTACTTCAAAAAACATTTGCATGGCACTTGGTAATCCTAAATTGATAATTTTTTTTAACATGTGATGATTTAGGACAAACAATTTTATATCATCTAAAAACATTTTAGACTTTTCTTTCCTTTTTAATAAATACCAAATATACCACACCATAAATACACGTGCAATTAAGGTACCATAGGCTGCACCAACAATGCCAAATTCGGGAAAACCAAACTTACCAAAAATCAATAAATAATTTAGAAAAACATTTATAACATTGGCCAATAATGTTGCGTACATAGGGTATTTGGTCATAGACATACCGTCTCCAAATTGCTTAAATCCCTGAAAAATAACTAGAGGTATTAATGATAAAGCCACGACGTCTAAATACGGTAAGGCTAGAACAACAACTTCTTTGGGCTGTTCCATATGGTGAATTAATGGTTTTGCAAGCAATATCATTAAAGCTAGTAAAACACCTAAAATAGTGCACAAAACTAAACCATGTTTAACTATAGATTTACCTCCTGTAAAATTTTTAGAGGTATCGGCTTCTGCTATTAACGGTGTTATTGCTGTAGAAAAACCAATACCTAAGGACATACCAATAAACAAAAAACTATTACCTAACGATACGGCTGCCAATTGCGCTGTACCCAATTGCCCAACCATAATATTATCTATAAAACTAACAAAAGTATGCCCAAGCATACCCAACATGACAGGAGCTGCTAATTGCCAATTGTATTTAAACTCTTTTGTATAGTTTTTTAACTGCATGGCGCAAAAGTAACTTAATAGCATTGATTAAATACCAGACAGTCTATTAATATTTTTAAGCGAATAGTAAGATGGATAAAAAAGGGTTTAGGTAAATATAATTTAAGACTTTAAAAAACGAAGTGTTTGCTTTAGTTTTTTAGTTTCTACTTGAACAAAATAAACGCCCGATGCTAATGCAGATACATCTATTTCTTTTTTGTAACTATTTGCGTCTGTTGTTAAAACAGTTTTCCCTAAAGCATCTACAAAACGAATTAAAACCTGTTCTACAGTAGTATTTGTATCATTAAAACGAATAAAAACGGTTTTACTTGTAGGGTTAGGATAAAGTATTATGTCGTCGTTGCTAGCATTTAAATCGTTATTTGTTAACGTAAGATTTAGTGCCGACTCTAGATTAGGTATACCAAATCCTAATTGGTTATTGGGGTTTGTAAATAAACTACCAGAGGCTCTTATAATTTCCAGTAAATCTAAATTGGTTGTGTTTGGTAATGCTTGCATTAAACAGGCAACGCCACCAGCTAAAATTGGCGAACTAAAGGAGGTACCGTTTGAGGTAGATACAACATCATTTTCTGTAATAACAAAACTTGCGCGACCTTGGGCCACAACATCGGGTTTTTGTGTAGGTTGAAAAGCACTACCAACAGAACTAAAACTAGCATAATTGCCAGAAGCGTCTACAGCACCAACAGAAAGCACATTAGGAGAATCGGCTGGAGCACCAACACCCGAGTTTCCTGAATTTCCGGCAGATACGACTAAAAAAAGACCTTTCTCTACAGCAATATTAGCACCTTGTGTTATATAAGTTGTTTCTCCATTTAAATCGGAATCAGAATAACTATATCTTGAATAATTAGGAGCATAATTTTTATACCCTAAAGATGTATTTATTAAATCGACCCCTAAGCTATCGGCACGCTCGGCAGCTTCTACCCAATAACTTTCTTCTACTGGGTTTTCAGAGGCATTGTCTTCTGTTATAAATAAATAATAAGAGGCATCTGGGGCTGTACCAACAAATTGATTTTCTACAAAACCAGCCATATCGCTAAGCACCAAAGTACCATGATTACTTAGGGTATTGGTATAAACATCGTCGTCTCTATCTACAAAATCGTAATCGCCAAGTAAATTTCCAGAATCTCTTAACCTAGAAAAAGCGCTCATGGTATTTACATTAGGGAAACCAGCATCTAACACAGCAACGGTTATACCAGCTCCCGTAAAACCTTGTTCGTGTAATTTATGACCATTAAACATTTCTATTTGGTTTAACGCATTGCCATAATCAAAAACAACGGTTGTTTTTGTCTCGTCTACTCTTTCTTTAGATTGAAATACCTTTGCTGTATTTCCAGCCTGAGTTGTGTTTAACTGCTTGTCTGCAAAATTTACACCTGCAACAAAATTTAAATTTACAAGTGATGCTATACTTTCTTGCGTACCTCTTACATGTATGGCATTAAACCACTTCGATTTAGCTAAAACGGTAAGCCCCTGCATGGCTTTAACTTGATTAATATAGCTTTCATTTACAGGAACATCTCTTTGGTCTATAGCAACATTGTGGCGTGCTTTTCTATCTAATGCTTTTTGTGTTAAAATTGTAATAGGATTAGCTAATGCTGTGCTAACATTTGGCTTGTCTGTAAAAAACACCCAAGCATCTTCTTGTGCAAAAACTGAGATTGTTAAGAAATAAAAACAAACAACAAAAGCATACTTTTTCATGATATAATAATATGTATATCAAGCAATTTACGAAATTACTCCCGAACCAACTAATTCGTCTTCTAGATACCAAGCCACAAACTGTCCTTCTGTTATAGCAGACTGCTTATTTGTAAACTCGACATACATACCTGTTTCTACTTTATATAAGGTCGCCTGCTCTAAAGCTTGCCTGTAACGTATTCTAGCTAAAACAGGCATAGTTTCTCCTTCTTTTAAAGTTAAATCTGGTCTAACCCAATGCAATTCTTCGTTAGAAACAAATAAGGTCGTTTTGTATAACCCAGGGTGATTTTTGCCTTGTCCTGTATAAATAATATTATCCTTAACATTAGTATCTATTACAAAAAGCGGCTCTTTGGTACCCCCAACGCCTAAACCCTTACGTTGCCCTTTTGTAAAGTAATGTGCCCCTTGGTGTTTACCAACTACTTTACCATCTTGAGCCGTAAAATTCATTTTTCTACTTTGATATTCTAATTTATCCGCTAGGGTATTGAAGGTTAATTTTTCGTCTTTAAATTTTAAATGCTCTTTATCAACTTCAATAATATCTCCAGATTTAGGTTTTAATTGTTGTTGTAAAAAATCGGGTAATTTTACTTTACCAATAAAACAAAGTCCTTGAGAGTCTTTTTTATCGGCAGTAACTAAGTCTAATTTTGTTGCAATAGCTCTAACCTCGGGTTTTGTTAGCTCGCCAATAGGAAATAAAGACTTAGATAGTTGCTCTTGAGATAATTGACATAAAAAATACGATTGGTCTTTATTCGCGTCTACACCTGCTAATAACTTATAGGTTGTTGTAACTTTGGTATCGCCTTGTAATATTATGGAAGCTTCCGATTTTCTACAGTAATGCCCTGTAGCAACAAAATCGGCACCAAGCTCTAGAGCTATTTTCATAAACACATCAAACTTAATTTCGCGGTTGCATAACACATCTGGGTTTGGTGTACGTCCGTTTTCATATTCATGAAACATGTAATCTACAATACGGTCTTTATATTGCTCACTTAAATCTACCGTTTGAAATGGAATGCCTAATTTATCTGCCACAAGCATGGCATCGTTGCTATCGTCTAACCAGGGGCAATCGTTAGAAATGGTAACCGAGTCGTCGTGCCAGTTTTTCATAAACAAACCAATAACCTCGTACCCTTGCTCTTTTAATATATAAGCAGCAACACTAGAATCTACACCACCCGAAAGCCCAATAACAACTCGTTTCATTTTATTAAAATTAGGCTACAAAGATACATATATTTACAGGAACTATATATGCACAAATAAGACGTGTATTACTAACAAAAAAGTAAAATACACTTTGTAAGATAATGTTGTAGTTTGTAATTAGGTTTAATTATTTAAAAAAAATATATTTGTATAAAGCATTTATAAACACTTTTAAAATTATATATGAAGTACCAACTACTATTAATCTATCTATTGACATTATCTGCGTTTAGTCAAAAAAAAATATATTATGATGAAATATATGATTTTAATAACGGCTATGCTGTTGTTAAGAAAGGAGACATAACAACATTTATAGATACTTCTGGTGTAGAATTAAAAATCGATGACATAAAGTTAGATGAATATTTAACTCCTTACGATGATTTTACTAACATTTATGGAATGCAAAAAAATGGTTATTATGTTTCCTATAAAAAAGATGAATTAGGCATAAGAAATCTTAAAGGAGAGTTTATTGTTGAGCCTAAATACAGTGATATTAAAGTTTTGAATAACTACTTTATTTTAAAAGATGATACTGATTTACAAAATGTCTTTTATGAAGTTTTAAATTCAAAATGTGAATCTATTTATAAAATACATGAACGTTACAGCAACAAGAAAAAAACCCCAATAGTTCCCCTATCTGACAATGTAATTGCTGTTTCTAAACCAAAATCATCAAGTTATAAATTAATATTTATAGATAGTAAAAAAGAAACCGATTATACATATAGAGATTTTAGGAAACAAATAAACGGTTTAATAAAGCTAAAGAAATACACAAAAACCGATGGTAAATATAAATGGGGGTTCATAAATGAAAATGGAGAGGAAATTATTGATTTTATTTATACAAATCCACCTGGTGATTTTTGCAATGATCTTGCGGTAGTTAAAAATTTAGATAAAAAATATGGTTATATCAACAGAAACAATAATTTGGTTATTGAACCTAAATTTATTGAAGCGTATGGATTTATAAACGATAAAGCTTTGGTTAGAATTTACGAAAAAAAAGTTGAATCAGGTATTATTAATCTTGGTTATAGAATTATTGACACTAAAGGAAAAATTCTTTACAATTTAAAAAATTTAAGACCAAATAATTTAACAATGAAGTATTACAAAAAGACTGTTATTGATCAAAACAATTTAATACGTCTGAAAGACATGCGTGCTAATTATTTTGTTTTAGATTTAGAGACATTTGAATTAAAAAAGACAAATTATAAACAAATAAATCGATTTGATACTGGACTTTCTTTAATTAAATACTATAGCCAATATAAACCAGTTTACGGATATATCAATAAAAAAGGAGAGTTAAAATTAGTTAATTCAAAAAGAGAATTTTGAGTTGTAAAACATACAAATATTAATAACTTAAAATTACAACAACCTATTTAAGCAAAAGACAATTTGTTTGAAAAACGGTTGTTCAATGTATCACTAAGCTTCTACAAATAAAATTTACATGTTTACAACGTATTATAAAACAACAAAATATTATTTAGATTGTATGAATTTGACGTGCGCCTAGCTATTTCAACAATCCTAAAATATATATTTATATTAACCTTATTACAAGGAGAAATATTACTTTTTAATAGTCTTCTTTTTGGGCTTATAACTAAAGTCCTTTTCTTCTATTAATTTGTTGTTTTTATAATATTTCCAAATACCATGTTTTTTTCCTTTTTTATAGCTTCCTTGAACTTCTAAATCTCCTTTAGGCGAATAGTATTTAGACACACCATGCAGTTGGTCATTCTCATAAATAAAATGCTTTA
>CALHCQ010000059.1 GCA_937936645.1 uncultured Algibacter sp. | reverse complement strand
TACTAAAAAATGGACAATGCCCATCAGGAATTGGGGAGTGATACTAAATCAATTTTTAGCTATATTTGAAAACAGGATTAAGTTATAAATAACCTAACCCTGAAATTTTGAACTTACACACTTTTTAGGATAGTGTCTTTTTCTAGAAAGTAATCACCAAAACATCGTAAGGTCTTCTCTTTAGATGCTAAAATTACAGTAAACATAACGCTTTGTAATCAATATTAAATAAAAAAAAACCACTATGGACTCCAAATCCATAGTTTCAGGCTGGTGGCTCAAAGTCACCAAAAAATCATCGTTCTAATATAAAATTTGTGTTTTCACCTTCATCTGGTTTTCTATGGTGTTCCAAATATTCATTTACCATTTCATCAGTTATATTACCCGTACTCCAACAACCATAACCTATTCCCCAAAAGTGACAACCCCAATATTTAGACTTCAACATAAGGAATTCCTACTGAAGCTTACCAGAACTTCTTCCCTTTAACTTCTTTACTAGATAACTCAAACTCATAGGAGAACGATATTCTATATGCATATGGTCTTTTGAAACGACTCCTTTCAATATCTGGATATCTTCAGCATCACATATTTGTATTAATAGTGTTCGACAACGAATCTGAATATCTCCTTCCAAAACAGAATAAAAATATTTTGTACTCCAAACTAGTGAGCTGTCAATCTCGAAACACTATGTCCATTAGTCCTTTGTTCTACCATAAACCAAAGGTAAGTTTTTTTAGAAGCTAAAGTGAAATGTACTAAAGTGCATGGTTTTAACTATTTTTGAGACCAATAAAGATTTCAAATCATCAATCCACTCATAACATGACCGCTACAACAAAAAACACAATTCAAGGTAAAACAAAAAAAATCACTTCAAACATCTCGTTTAAAACGATTTAATTAAAATTGTGACCGCGAAGGGATTCGAACCCCCAACCCTCAGAGCCGAAATCTGATATTCTATCCAGTTGAACTACGCAGCCTTTTAATAAAATAAAGGTTTACGCAAGTTTAGCCTTAACAATATTAGATATTGTTTTACCATCTGCCTGTCCTGCCAACTGCTTATTTACAGCTCCCATAACTTTACCCATATCTTTCATGCCCTGAGCTCCTGTACTCTCTATGGTAGCTACAACTACTTTTTCTATCTCTTCTTCACTTAAAGCTTCAGGTAAAAACTGACTTATAACTTCGGCCTCTGCTAATTCTGGCGCTGCCAAATCTTCACGTCCTTGTTCTAAATAAATGGCTGCGCTATCTTTACGCTGTTTAACCTGTTTTTGTAATATTTTAAGCTCTGCCTCTTCTGTTAATTCTTCTTTAGCTCCACTCTCGGTTTGTGCTAATAAAATAGCAGACTTTACAGCTCTTAATGCTGTTAATGCCGCTTGGTCTTTAGACTTCATTGCCGCTTTAAGCGCTGTCATTATATCTTTTTGTAAACTCATTATTTTAGGTCTTAATTTAGATTAATATTAGTATGTATTTTTTAATCTACATTATCGTGTAAGAATGAATTATTATCTCTTAATTGAATATCATCATTATCATCTACATTAATACTTGTTCTAGATATATCGTTGTCTGATGAATGCTTAGATTCGCTTAAATTTACACCTTGTCTTTTGTAAGCAGGTACTTTCTCTATATCGTCTATTTTAGAGTTATTAAATTTATAATTAAACTCTTTCATTTTAAGTCTGCGCTGTGCTGCACGATCTTTTAATTCTGAAATAGGTGTATTTATAGGGTCGAACTCTTCTTCGCTTTCTTCGGTAAGAGGTGTTTGTTTTACTGTTTTCTTTTCAAAAACAAGATCTTCTGCAACAATCTCTTCTGTTTTTGGTGTTATATTACTTTTAGGAGCTTCTACTTCTGGTTCGTCTTCTAATACATAACGCACTGTATTGTTATCCTCTTGCGTGTTGGTTTCTATAACAGGCTCTGGAGTATTGACAACTTCTACATAGTCATTCACCTCTACACTTTTTGACACTTCGTGTAAATCGTGAGATATTATATCTTCTTCTACAGGGGTCTCGTTAGCTGGTGTTATTGGAAAATCGAAAGTTAACGCTACCTGCTCTTCTTCTACAGGTTTTTTTTCAATATCTTTATTAACAAGCGATTGGCTAACCGTTTGTATTAAAAAATCATCATTATCACCAACCTCATCGTACACCACATCCATGTTTTTTATAACATCGTTTGTTGGTATTATGTCAAAATCGGTCTCTTTTTCTTCTTCTACTTTTGGTGTTTTATTTACCGGAACAAACACAATATCATCGTCGTGATCTATATCTAATGTATGTCTAACAATAGGAGCTGGCTCTGGCTTTTTAGGTGTTATTATTTTTTTTGGTTCTGGAGTTGGTTTAGGTTTAACTAACTCAGCATCGACATCTTCTAAAGCATGTATAACCTTTTTGGTTTCGGTGTTAGATATTTCGTCTTGTTGTTCTATGTTAAAACCAGTAGCTATAATGGTAACTGCTATAGATTCTTCTAAAGTTTCATCTTCTCCAACACCCATAATGATATTGGCTCCATGTCCGGCTTCATTTTGTATGTGGTCGTTTATTTCACCTATCTCGTCTATAGTTATTTCTTGAATTCCAGAAACAATTAAAAGTAGTACATTTTTAGCACCTGTAATTTTATTATCGTTTAATAAAGGAGAGTCTAAGGCCTTAGATATAGCATCTTGAGCTCTATTTTGCCCCGATGCTAATGCAGACCCCATAATAGCAGTACCGCTATTACTTAATACTGTTTTAGCATCACGTAAATCTATGTTTTGTGTGTAGTGATGTGTAATAACTTCGGCTATACCACGAGCAGCGGTAGATAGCACTTCGTCTGCTTTAGAGAATCCTGCTTTAAAACCAAGATTACCATAAACCTCGCGAAGCTTATTATTATTTATTACAATTAAAGAATCTACAGTAGATCTTAATTTTTCAATCCCAATTTGAGATTGCTCTATTCGCATTTTTCCCTCAAACTGAAATGGCATTGTTACAATACCTACTGTTAAGATATCTAAATCTTTGGCCATTTTAGCTATGATAGGAGCAGCACCTGTACCTGTACCACCACCCATACCAGCAGTAATAAAAACCATTTTGGTGTTGCTGTCTAGCATTTGTGAAATATCTTCGAAACTCTCTAATGCAGATTGCTCTCCAATATCTGGGTTAGCTCCAGCTCCTAGACCTTCTGTTAAACTTAGCCCCAACTGTATCTTATTGGGTACACCACTATTTTGTAGTGCTTGGGCATCGGTATTACAAACGTAAAAATCTACACCTTTAATACCTTGTTGGAACATGTGATTAATAGCATTACTACCACCACCACCAACGCCAATAACCTTAATAACATTTGATTGATTTTTAGGTAAATCAAATGATATGCTTTCGAATTCTTCTTTGCTGCTCATAAATTCTAATTTATTGGTATTTTGTACTTTATATTCTTTACTTTAATTTTTAAAATATATCGAGATCTACTCGGCATTATCTAAAAAATGTTTAACGCGCTCTGTAATAACATCTATAAACGACCTTCTCACTTTAGCTGGCTTTTCTTTTACAGGCTCGGCATCTTCAACACCTTCTGCTTCTTGTTCTGCATTAGCTAAGGCTTCTTGTTCGCTTATCGCTATTTCTTCTTCTTTGCGTTTACGTTCTTGACGCTTTAATCCATCTAAAACAAGTCCTACTGCTGTTGCATAAAGTGGACTTGTAATTTCTTCGTTACTACTACCTGCTAGATGCTCATTTGGATAGCCTATTCTTGTATCCATACCTGTAATGTATTCTACAAGTTGTTTTAAATGTTGTAGTTGGCTACCGCCACCTGTTAAAACAATACCACCTATTAAATTTTTCTTTTGCTCCTCGTGCCCATAGTTTGTAATCTCTACATAAACTTGTTCTATAATTTCTACAACACGAGCATGAATGATTTTTGATAAATTTTTTAAGGTAATTTCTTTAGGTTCTCTACCTCTTAAACCTGGTATAGAAACTATTTCATTATCTTTATTTTCTCCTGGCCAAGCCGAGCCAAATCGTATTTTTAATAATTCGGCTTGCTTCTCTATAATAGAGCAACCTTCTTTAATATCTTCTGTAATGACATTTCCTCCAAAAGGAATAACGGCCGTATGTCTTATAATACCATCTTTAAATATCGCTAAGTCGGTAGTACCACCACCTATATCTATAAGTGCTACTCCTGCTTCTTTTTCTTCTCTAGTTAACACTGCATTTGCAGATGCTAAAGGTTCTAAAGTTATACCGTCTAGTTCTAATCCTGCACTTTGTACACAACGCCCTATATTTCTTATAGAAGGCACTTGCCCAACAACAACATGAAAGTTTGCTTCCAAACGCCCACCATACATACCTATTGGCTCTTTAATTTCGGCCTGACCATCTACTTTAAATTCTTGTGGTAACACATGTATAATTTCTTCTCCAGGAAGCATAACTAATTTGTGTACCTGATTAATTAAACGATCTATATCATCTTCATTAATAACTTGATCGCTGTGTGGTCTGGTTATATAATCGCTATGTTGTAGACTACGAATGTGTTGTCCAGCAATACCTACAGTCACAGCGTCTATTTGTATATCGGCAGCATTAATAGCCTCTTGTATAGCTTGCTGTATAGACTGTATGGTTTGTGTAATATTATTAACTACACCGCGATGCACCCCTAAACTTTTAGACTTACCAACGCCTAAAACCTCAAGTTTATTATAATCATTTTTGCGACCTATCATGGCCACAATTTTAGTGGTTCCTATGTCTAATCCTACCGATAAATTATGATCCATTTTTTAGTTTTTGGTACACACGACTTGATTGTCAAATTGCAAATTAACTTTACTATATCTATTAAGCGTTTTGTCTTTTAAATTTTTTTGATAAAATGCTTTTAAATTATTTATTTTTTTATCCAACAAATTGGTATTACCTAGCTGTACTATAAAAATACATTTTCGAAGCTTTAAAGAAACAATACCTTTTTCCGATTGATGAATTTCTGTAACATTTGTTTTTAAAAACGAATCTTCTTTTATTTTTTTAGCAACTTTAAATACATTTTTTAAGTTGTTTTTTTCTACATATCCAGTAACCAATGGCACCCGTGCCGAGTAATTTAAGGATAATGGCATATACAAACCGTCATTATCTATGTAATACGAGACGTTTGTATGCACTCTCGCCAGAGGTTCTTTTTGTTCGATTTCAGCCTTAAGCGTCCCATTAACAGTAACATACACTTGCGCTTTTTTAATCATGGCATTTGCATTTAAACCAGATTCTAAGCGCATCAAATCTAACATATCTTTTGCGATATTCTTAGCATTATCTTCATTTTGTATTAACAATTTACTAACAGCCTTACGCGAAATATACAGGTTATTATCGCCTTTAAACTCGACTTTAATATCTCTAATTTCTCGATCTTTATTTCGTATAGACGAGAACGCAAAAAGAAATACTGCTAAAACCAACAGCAACACCAACCTTATGTAACTCCAGTTAAATTGCAACACTTAATTCTTTTTTTATTTTTTGAACTTCTTGACCTATATCTCCAGCACCAATGGTTAAGACCACATCTGCATTACTAGATTTTATTTTACCAATAAGTGTATCTTTAGTTACTAACTGCTTGTTAGCCTTATTTATATGACTCATTAACCAAGTAGAAGTCACGCCTAAAATAGGGGTTTCGCGAGCAGGATAAATATCTAAAAGCATCACCTCATCAAATTGTGATAAACTAGCACCAAACTCTGCAATAAAATCTCTTGTTCTACTATACAAATGAGGTTGAAACACCGCTAATACTTTTTTACCAGGATACATTTCTCTAACAGCTTGATAAACGGCATTAATTTCTTTAGGATGATGGGCATAATCGTCTATAAAAACTAAATTTTTGGTTTTTATATGATATGTAAAACGCCTTTTAACCCCTTTATAAGTTGCTAATGATTTTACCAATTCATCGCTATCACAACCCTGCTCTATAGCCATAGCTAAAGCTACAACAGCATTAGACAAGTTATGCCTTCCTGGCAAATAAAAACACAAATTTTTAAGTATTGTTTTAGGTGTTTTTAAATCAAAAACATAACCGCCATCTTCTATTTTTACATTTTGCGCCGCATAGTCTGACTCATCCTCAATACCGTAGGTTATCCCTTTTAAAGGCAAACCATTTTTTACAAACAACTTACCTCCCGGCTTTATTTTTTTAGTAAAATCTTCAAAAGATTCTTTTAACGATTTCTCGTCGCCATAAATATCTAAATGGTCTGCATCCATAGATGTTATACAAGCCAAGTTGGGATTTAAGGTTAAAAACGAACGATCAAACTCATCAGCCTCTACAACAGAAATTTGACGACCTCCTAGTATTAAATTAGAGTTGTAATTTTCTGTAACCCCTCCTAAAAAAGCCGTTACATCTGCACCGCTTTGATACATTAAATGCCCCAATATACTTGTTGTTGTGGTTTTCCCATGTGTACCAGCAACAGCCAAACAAAACGTGTTTTTTGTAATTAAACCCAACACCTCCGATCGTTTTAAAACTTCGAAGCCTTGATTTTTAAAATACTGCAATTGCGAATGACTCTTTGACACTGCTGGTGTATAAACCACAAGTGTGTGTTTTTTATCTAAAAACACAGATGACACATGCTGCATATCATCTTCAAAATAAATTTCAATACCTAAACCTTTTAAAGCAGAAGTAATATCTGTCTCGGCTTTATCGTAACCTGACACATTGATATTTGCCGCTTTAAAATATCTAGCTATGGCACTCATACCTATGCCACCTATGCCAATAAAATATACGTTATGTATGGTATCTAAATTCATTTTCAATATTAATTCAACAGCTTTGTTACTTCGCTTGCTATATCATTCGTTGCATTTAATAATGCTAATTCTTTTATTTTATCTCCTAGTTGTTTTTGTCGCTCCGGAGATGCTATCAATTGTAAAAATTTATTTTCAAAATCGACATCCAAATCAGACTCTTGTATTAATAAGGCTGCGTCATTATTAACAATGGCCTGCGCATTTTTAGTTTGATGATCTTCTGCCACATTAGGCGACGGTATAAAAATAGTAGGCTTTCCAACAACACAAAGCTCGGAAACAGAACTAGCTCCTGCTCTAGAAATTATAACATCTGCAGCAGCATAAGCTAAATCCATACGATTTAAAAATTGATATACCTGTACATCTTTCGTGTGATTATATATCTTATATTTTTCATAATATAATTTACCACACTGCCATATAACTTGTACGTTTTGAGTGTCTAAAAAGTCTAACTCTTTTTCTATTAATTCATTTATTCTTTTAGCTCCCAAACTACCTCCTAAAACCAAAAGCGTACGTTTTGTGTCTTTTAATTTAAAAAACTGTTTAGCCTCCTCGACTTTTGCATCGATATCTAACAAACCTTTTCGTAAAGGATTGCCGGTTTTTATGATTTTATCTTTTGGAAAAAAACGCTCTAATCCATTATACGCAACACAAATCTTATTAGCCTTTTTAGATAATAATTTATTTGTAATTCCCGGATAAGAATTCTGTTCCTGTATTAATGTTGGCACATTTTTACGAGCTGCCGCATACAACAAAGGACCACTTGCAAAACCACCAGTACCTATAGCAATATCTGGTTTAAAACGCCTCACTATTTTAAAAGCCTCCCAAAGACTACTTATTAGCTTAAAAGGAAACATGAGGTTTTTTAGGGTTAATTTACGCTGAATCCCAGAAATCCATAAGCCCTTTATAACATAACCAGCTTCTGGAACTTTTTCCATTTCCATACGATCTTTAGCACCTACAAATAAAAAATCGGCATCAGGAAAACGCACTTTTAATGCATTTGCTATTGCTATTGCAGGGTATATATGACCACCTGTACCTCCGCCAGATAATATTATTTTATATTTTTTTGTATGACTACTCACCTATATTACACATTAAATTTTATTAAACCGTTTCTTTTAAAGCATCGCTAGCTAAACCCTTATTTCTTCTAACCTCGTCGCGCTTAGCACTTACACTTAAAACGATGCCAATAGACAAACAAGTCATCCAAATAGACGTACCTCCACTACTTACTAAAGGCAATGTTTGTCCTGTAACAGGAAACAACTCTACCGCAACTGCCATATTTATAAGCGCAGTTACTACTATAGGAAGCCCACCGCCTAAAACCAACAGTCTCCCAAATATAGTTTCTGCCTTTTGAGCAACAACAACAATTCTAAACAACAACCCTAAATAAAGAGCTATTAACACTAAACCTCCAACTAGCCCATACTCTTCTATAATGATAGCAAAAATAAAATCTGAGGACGATTGTGGTAAAAAATTCTTTTGTATACTCTTACCTGGCCCCATACCATATATACCGCCAGAAGCGATAGCTATTTTGGCTTTTTCAATTTGATAATCGGCCTCTGTAACTTCGCTATTAGAGTAATTTTTTATTCTATTTTCCCATGTATTAACCTTAACATGTAATGGCCCACTAGATAATTTAGCAACCATAACAAACAACACCAATGCTACTATACCAGACCCTAAAATAACAAGCAGATAACGCATGGGGTAACCACCTGTAAACACTAAAATTAATACCATTAAAAATATAATGGCCGCTGTAGAAAAGTTAGATGGTAATATTAACCCCAATACACAAAAAACAGGCAACCATAATGGTAAAATAGAAGATTTAAATGTTATGACTTTATCTTTAATTTTAGAAATATAACGTGCCACGTAAACCATAAGCACCACCGATGCAAATGTAGATGTCTGAAAAGACATACCCACAAAAGGAATACGTATCCAACGACTAGCACTAGCCCCACCCATAACTGTACCCTGCATCATGGTAATTACAAGCAACACCAAAACTATAGGTATTGCAAACAAAGACAAACCTTTAAAATAATGGTAAGGTATTTTATGCACAAAATACATAATAACAAATCCTAAAGATAAATGCACAAAATGCTTTACAGCCAAAGTAAGGGTGTTACCATTATACCTATCGTACGCCAAGTCACTAGCCGCACTATACACAGGTAAAAAGGACAAAATAGCCAATAGACTTATAATAGCCCATATTAGCCGATCTCCTTTTATATTTTCGAATACTTTTTGCACGTTTTTTTATTATTTATATTGAGCAATACATGAAACCATTATTACAACTGCCTAACCGCATCTTTAAATTGACGACCACGATCTTGATAATCTTCAAACAAATCGAAACTAGCACAACAAGGTGACAACAGTACATTATCGCCAGGACTAGCCATAGCATAAGCCATGCTTACCGCTTCTTGCATAGACCTTGCTTCTTGCAATGTTTCTACAGTACCCGAAAATGTATCAACTAATTTTTCATTATCTACACCCAAACATATAACAGCTTTAACTTTTTCGTTAACAAAAGACAATAATTCATTATAATTATTACCCTTGTCTACACCACCTACAATCCAAATTGTTGGCGCATCCATGCTTTCTAAGGCATAATATGTTGCATTTACATTTGTAGCTTTAGAATCGTTTATATACTGTACTTTATTTATTTTTAACACCTGTTCTAAGCGATGTTCGACACCTTGAAAGTTTTCTAAACTCTCTCGTATCGTCTGCTTTCTAATTTTTAGTAAATGTGCTACCGTAGATGCAGCCATAGCGTTTTTAACGTTATGTTTACCTTCTAGTGTTAAATTGTTAATTGGCATAATGATTTGGTTGTTATCTATTGTTATTTTTATATTTTCTTGATCTAAATACGCACCGTTATTTATTACTTTTTCTAACGAGAACGGTAGTAATTTAGAGTTTACTGGATTATTTTTCAAGTAACTCACAATAACCTCATCATCGGCATCGTAAATTAAATAATCTTCTTTTGTTTGATTTTCTACTATTTTAAATTTAGAGGCTATATAATTTTCAAACTTATAATCGTACCTATCTAAATGATCTGGTGTTATATTTGTAATTACCGCTATATGTGGCTTAAAGTCTGCAATATCATCTAACTGAAAACTACTAATTTCTAGCACATAATTCTCGAAATTATTCTGTAAAACTTGCTTTGCAAAACTATCTCCAATATTCCCTGCAAGCCCTACAACTAGTTCTTGTTTTAAAATATGATGCGTTAAAGAAGCCGTAGTTGTTTTTCCATTACTACCCGTAATACCAACAATGGTTGCTTTTGTAAAACGCGATGCAAATTCTATTTCTGACACCATTGGAATACCTGCTTGTTTTATTTTTTGCACCAAAGGCACTTTATCTGGAATGCCAGGGCTTTTCATGACTAAATGCCCTGCCATAATTCTCGATTCTGTATGCTTCTCCTCTTCCCAATCGACGTCATGAGATATAAGCACTTTTTTATAGGATGCTTTTATTTTTCCTTTATCGGACACAAAAACATGATAACCCATATGCTTCGCCAACAACGCTGTACCAACACCGCTTTCGCCCCCTCCAAGAATTATTAAATTTTGTTTTTCCATAGACACAAGCACTATAAATGACTATCGTATTTTTAATGTTACAATAGATAAAATGGCTAGTAAAATGCCAACAATCCAAAATCGTGTTACAATTTTACTTTCGTGATATCCTGATTTTTGATAATGATGATGTAAAGGTGACATTTTAAAAATACGTCGGCCTTCTCCATATTTTTTTCGTGTGTACTTAAACCAACTCACCTGCATAACTACCGACAAATTTTCGGCTAAAAAAACACCACACAACACAGGTATTAACCATTCTTTACGTACTGCAATAGCAATAACAGCTATAACACCACCTATAGTTAAACTTCCGGTATCTCCCATAAAAACTTGAGCAGGATAGGTGTTGTACCATAAAAAACCAATAAGCGCACCTACAAAAGCAGCAATGTAAATTGTTATTTCCTCGACACGAGGTATATACATTATATCTAAATAACTAGAAAACACAATATGTCCCGACACAAAAGCAAAAACCCCAAGTGTTAGCACAATAATAGCCGATGTACCTGCTGCAAGACCATCGATACCATCGGTTAAATTTGCTCCATTAGACACTGCTGTTATAATAAAAATAACCGCCAAAATAAAAACAACCCAGGTGTAGTTTGCTAACGAAGGATGTATCCATGTTACAAGGTCTGCGTAATCAAATTCATTATGCTTAACAAACGGAATAGTTGTTTTTGTTGAACGCTCTTCCGCTTTAAACAACTTAGATTGCGATATGTTTGGGTTTTGCGCTAGTAAAACTTGACGCTCTGCTTCTGGCAAAGCCTCTTTCATGGTAACATCTTCATTAAAAAACAAAGTAGCCCCAACAATAAGTCCTAATCCAATTTGCCCAAGCACTTTAAAACGCCCTTTAAGCCCTTCTTTATCGTTTTTAAACTTCTTTAAATAATCATCTAAAAAACCTATAACCCCCATCCAGAGTGTTGTTACCAACAAAAGGATAATATATACATTCTCTAATTTAGCTAAAAGCAACACGGGTATTAAAGTAGCTAGTATTATAATAAGTCCGCCCATGGTAGGTGTACCCGCTTTCTCTTTTTGCCCTTCTAAACCTAAATCTCGTATCGTTTCGCCCATTTGTTTTTTTTGCAAAAAACCAATAATTTTTTTACCATATATTGTAGAAAAAAGCAAAGCAAAAATCATGGCAAATGCAGCCCTAAAGGTTAAAAAACCAAAAAGAGACGCCCCAGGAAATTGAAACTGTTTTTCTAAATATTGAAACAAATAGTATAACATTATTTTTGTAATTGTTTTAAAAGTGATTCTACCGTTTTATAATCATCAAAATCAAATCGCTCGCCGTTAATTTCTTGATAATTTTCGTGCCCTTTACCAGCTATTAATATAATATCGTTTGGAGCTGCAAATTGACAGGCTGTTTTTATAGCCTGCTCTCGATTTGGTATGGTTAGCACTTTTTTAAAATTTTGAGGCTCCACCCCTTTTTCTATATCCTTTAAAATAAGCTCAGGATTTTCGCTTCGCGGATTATCGTTTGTAAAAATAACCCGGGTACTTAAAGCCGATGCAATGTGCCCCATTTTAGGGCGCTTAGTTTTATCGCGATCACCACCACAGCCAACAACCGTAATTAAAGTTTCGTTTTGTGTGCGAATACTATTTATAGTCTCTAAAACATTTTTTAAAGCATCTGGTGTATGTGCATAATCTACAATAGCTGTCACTTTATTAGGTGTAACAAAATATTGAAAACGCCCACTAACACTCTCTAACTCACTTACCAGTCTAAGCACCTCGTTTTTCTCTAATCCAAGTAATTCTGCAGCAGCATAAATAGCAAGTACATTATAAGCATTAAAGTAACCAATTAGCCTTGTCCAAACATCTTGATCGTTTAATTTAAGCAACAAACCACTAAATTCATTTTCTAGTATTTGTGCTCTATAATCAGCATACGATTTTAAGGCATAGGTCTGCTTTTTTGCTTTAGTATTTTGAAGCATTATTTGCCCGTTCTTATCGTCTACATTTACTAATGCAAAAGCCGCTTTAGGTAACTGATCGAAAAATGTCTTTTTTACATCACGATATTCAGCAAACGTATTATGATAATCTAAATGGTCGTGAGATAGATTTGTAAATATACCACCATCGAACTCCAAACCTTCGGTGCGACATTGATCTATACCATGCGAGCTTACCTCCATAAAACAATACGCAACACCAACCGCACTCATCTCTGCCAAATATTTATTAATTGATAATGAATCTGGTGTTGTATGCGTTGCTTTATACGCTACATCGTCTACCATAATTTTAACCGTAGACAACAGCCCTACTTTATAACCTGCCTTTTTAAACAACTGATACAACAATGTTGCAATAGTTGTTTTCCCATTGGTTCCTGTTATACCAACCAATTTTAAGTTTTTAGAAGGATCGTTATAATAATTTGCAGCAATAATTGCTAAAGCCTTATCAGAACGGTCTACTTGCACATACGTAACACCAGGTTCTAAATTTTCTGGCATTACTTGGCAAACTACAGCTGTAGCGCCTTGCTGTATAGCAGCATTTATATACTTGTGCCCGTCTGCAACATGACCAACTATAGCAACAAAAACATCGCCTTTACCAATAGCTTTAGAGTTAAACGCTATACGATTAACAACACAGGATGTGTTACCAACAACAGCATTTAAACCTACCTTATATAATATGTCTTTTAGTAAAATCATGACGCTTGCAATATTATAGTTTGGTTCTTTTTTAATTTCTGATTTTTATTGACAGATTGGTTTTTTACAACACCGCTACCATCTAGCTCTACACGCAAATCAATTTGCATATTTTCTAAAAGCGCAATAGCATCCATGGCCGGCATACCTACTACATTTGGCATAATCGTTTTAAATGTTTGTGCCGTTTTAAAATACGATTCAAAATCGTCTTCTACCAAAGCATTTTTCACCTCAAGAGTATTTACTTCATCTACAAGTGGCGTGTCGGTATAAATTTTTTGAGCGATACTTTTAAACACAGGCCCAGAAACATCGGCACCATAAAAACCAACTTGAGTACTTGGCTTATGAATAACAACAATACAGGAATACTTGGGATTATCTGCAGGAAAATACCCTGCAAAAGAGGATACATATTTTTTATCCTTCTTCCATAATTCGTAATTGGAATAATCGGTTCTAGCAGTACCTGTTTTTCCTGCCATAGAAAATGTTTTAGAGTACATGCGTTTACCTGTACCTCGAACTACTATATTTTTTAAAATTTCTCTAATTTTACTTAAAGTCTCATCCGAACATATCTTACTTACCAAAACTTCTTTTTCAAAAGTTTCTATAGACTCATCAAAAGCTTTAACCGTGTTTAAAAATCGTGGCCTTATTAACTCCCCGTTATTAGCAATGGCATTATAAAAAGCCAATGTTTGTAAAGGAGTTAATTTTAAATTGTAACCATAAGCTATAGATGGCAATGCATTTCTACTCCAAATTTCGTCTCCTGGTTTTGGTATTACAGGAGTCCCTTCTCCTATAATAGAAACACCAAGCTTTTTATCGAGCTTCCAATCGCTTAGTTTATTTAAAAATATCTCTGGATCTTTTGAATAATTATCATCTATAATAGAAGCCAAACCAATATTAGAAGAAACCTCTAGCGCTCTTGCTGCAGATATTTTACCGTAACCCCCACGATGAGAATCACTAATATAACGTCCATAAAAACGTTTTTTACCCTGCTTTGTATCTACAATAGTAGAGGTGTCTATAACACGATCCTCCAAAGCAGCCATCATAGCCATAACCTTAAAAGTAGATCCTGGCTCATGACTTTCGCCAACCGCATAATTTAATTTTTCGTAATATGTACCTCGCCTCGTTACCCCTAAATTAGAAATAGCACGTATTTCGCCTGTTTTTACATCCATAACAACAACGCAACCATGCTCTGCTTTATAGATTTCTAGTTGCTTTAAAAGTGCATGATGTGCAATATCTTGAATATTAACATCTATAGTTGTGTAAATGTCATAACCATCTTTTGGCTCTACTTGGTTATAATCTAAAATAGGCTTCCATTGTCCTTTACCTATTTGCTGTTTAGCACGCCTACCTGCAACACCGCGTAAATATTGTAATCCGTAAGCACCATCTAAACCAGGCCTAGTAACATTACCTTTGCTATCGGTACGTTCGTAACCAATAGTGCGCTCTGCAATACCCCCCATAGGATGCTCGCGCTTCACGGTTTGCTCTACAATTAAACCTCCTTTAAAAGCGCCTAAACGCAATAAAGGAAAACTTCTAAATCTTAGATAATCTGAATACCCCAAATTTTTTGCTAAAAAAAAGTAACGGTGTCTATTTGCTCTTGCCTTACGAATTGCTTTTTGATGATAAGATGATGTGTTGCCGTAATAACTAGCCAAAGAATCGCTTAATGGTTTTAAATATTTTTCAAAAGTAGATGCACTTGGCGTTACCGCATCCAATCGTATCTCGTACTTAGGCACCGATGTAGCTAACAAGTTACCATGAACAGAATACACATTACCCCTATTAGGCTCTATAACAAAATCTTTCACAACACGTTCTTCGGCAAGTTTTATATACTTATCACCATCTATAAACTGAATGCTAACCAACTTACAAAACACAGCTATCCCAAAAACAAACATGCAGCCTGCTACAAAATACAATCTGGTTAATATGTTTTTATTAGTTGTTGCCAAGTGTTATTTTAATTTTGTGTTTTTACTTTTATTTTTTTTGGAGGCTCTACAGAGGGCTGCAATCCTTTTTTTCGCATTTTCACCACTATTGCCGATTCCATTTTTAAACGCATTAATCGCGATCTACAGTCTACAAATGCAGAACGCATTTCTTTAACCTCGTTTCGCAACCTTGCAATATCATAAACCTTTTTATCTGTTCGGTGCGAGCTTGCAATCATTATTATAGCCAAACCAGATATAAATAGAATAACTCTCCAGTTCTTAAACGCATCGTCGCTAACTAAAAAAGTACCTTTTAATATGCCATAAATACCTTTTTTCATATTTACCTAAATGAATTACAAAAACTACTTATTATTTTTAGTTGCGACTCTTAATTTGGCACTCCTAGCTCTATTATTAAGTTTAATTTCTTCTTTAGTTGGTACTATTAAGCTGCCTACTTTTTTTAAAGGCACCTCAAAATTTCCAAACACATCACGCTCTGGCTCACCCTCAAACATGCCGTTTCTTATAAAACGCTTTACCAACCTATCCTCTAACGAATGGTAAGAAATAAAACTTAAACGCCCCTCTGGCTTTAAAAGCTCTGGTGTTTGTTGTAAAAATTCTTTTAACACCTCTATTTCTTGATTTACTTCTATACGTATAGCCTGATAAATTTGCGCTAAAACCTTATTTTCGTAACGTGGTGGCAAATACTTTTTAAGCACCATTTTTAACTGGCTACTGGTTACTATTTTTTCGGTTTCTCTATAATCTACTATTAGACGCGCCATGCCTGCCCCTGCTCTTAATTCGCCATATTGCAAAAACACGCTTTTTAACTGTTCCTCCTCATAATCATTAATAACATGATAAGCCGATAAATCGCTATCTTGATTCATTCGCATATCTAAATCTGCTTCAAAACGAGTTGAAAACCCACGCTCAGCAACATCAAACTGATGAGAAGAAACCCCGAAATCTGCCAAAATACCATCGACCTGCTTTACCCCATGAAATCTTAAAAAACGTTTAATGTATCTAAAATTTTCATGTATAAGCACAAAACGACTATCATCAATCGTATTATTTAGTGCGTCTTGGTCTTGATCAAAAGCATATAAACGCCCCTGTTCACCAAGTCTACTTAATATTTCTTTACTATGCCCGCCGCCGCCAAAGGTAACATCGACATACACCCCATCTGGATTAACATTTAACCCATCTACGGTTTCTTTTAATAATACTGGATTATGATATTCCATAACTTTCTTCATCTTGTCCCATTACTTCCTCGGCTAAACTTGCAAAATCATCGGTTGCCTCGTTTATAGCCTGCTCATATTTATCTTTATCCCAGATTTCAATAATATTAATTGATGGAGATATCACTATATTTTTCTTTATACCTGCAAAACCTATAAGATCTTTTGGTATTAACAAACGCCCTGTAGCATCGACCTCTACAATTCGTGCGCCTGCGCTAAACCTTCTAATAAAATCGTTGTTCTTTTTTTTAAACCTGTTAAGCGTATTCATTTTTTGCATTAAAGCTTGCCATTCTGCCATTGGATATAATTCTAGACAGGTTTGAAAAACAGATCGCCTTAAAACAAAACCTGCATCTAAAATTGGCATTAGCTGTTTTTTCATTCCTGCAGGCACCATTAAACGCCCTTTAGCGTCTACTTTGCAATCGTATGTACCTATTAATGAATTCAAAACGTTTTTTTTAGAGAGTTTTGTTTGAAGTTCAAATATATCGAAAATTATACCACATTTTACCACTAAACACCACATTGTTAATAAATTTTCGAGAACACCGCTGTATTCACCTCTTTTTTAGATAAAAACACTAAATACCAAAGGGTTAAAAGGAATAAATCGCTTTAAAATTGAATAGCAAAAACCTAAACTGAAAATTATTTTTTTTGACTTTTAATTAAAGTCATTGAAATATGAATGAAATAACTATATTTGTTTTTAATGAAATCACCAATTATTTAATGATTCACCATTTAATAAAAGAAGACAAATATAGCTACCTTGAGGTAGGAGAGGGAACACCAATTATTGTTTTGCATGGCCTTATGGGAGGCCTAAGCAACTTCGATTCTGTGACCTCATATTTTAGTACGAATGGATACAAAGTAATTATCCCAGAATTACCTATCTACTCGCAATCTTTACTTAAAACCAATGTGAAAAACTTTGCCAAATATTTACACGATTTTATAGAGTTTAAAAAATTAGACAAAGTTATTTTATTAGGAAACTCCCTTGGTGGGCATATTGGTTTATATCACACAAAACTATTTCCAGAAAAAGTAAAAGCACTTATAATTACAGGAAGCTCAGGACTTTACGAAAGCGCTATGGGTAGCGGATACACAAAACGTAGAGATTACGAAGTTATTAAAAAGAAAGCTCAGGATGTATTTTACGATCCAAAAGTAGCTACAAAAGCCATTGTAGACGAAGTTTACGAAACCGTAAACGACCGTAATAAATTGGTAAAAACAGTTGCTATTGCAAAAAGTGCAATTAGACATAATATGGCTAATGATTTACCAAACATGACGACACCAACTTGTATTATTTGGGGTAAAAATGACGTGGTGACTCCTCCAGAAGTTGCCGAAGAATTCAACACACTTCTACCAAATTCTGACTTGTATTGGATAGACAAATGTGGCCATGCTGCAATGATGGAACGCCCAGAAGAATTTAATAAAATATTAGACGCTTGGTTTAAAAAACGCGCTTTTTAAGACGAAACGAACGAGTACTTATTGCTTTTTACCCCTTTTTATCTAAAATAATCACGTCTTAGGCGTTATTTACAATAAAAAACATGAAAATTAAATTTGCAGAGTTTGTCATGAGCAACTCTAACGTTGAAAAATGTCCTAAAAGCATGCTTCCTGAATATGCTTTTATAGGTAGAAGTAACGTTGGGAAGTCGTCTTTAATTAACATGTTAACCAATAGAAAGAGTTTAGCAAAAACATCTGGGAGACCTGGAAAAACACAACTTATAAACCATTTTTTAATTAATAAAAACTGGCATTTGGTCGACCTTCCGGGCTATGGTTATGCTAGAGTGTCTAAAACAGCAAAGAAGACCTTTCAAAAATTTATAACCCAATACTTTAACCATAGAGAACAATTAGTTACCGCTTTTGTTTTGGTAGACATTAGGCACACACCACAGCCTGTAGACTTAGATTTTATGAGATGGTTGGGCGAAAACGGCATTCCTTTTTCTATTATATTTACCAAGGCCGATAAACTTAAACCTAACGCTATAGAAAGGCATATTAACGACTATAAAGAGGTTCTTCTAGAAACTTGGGAAGAAATGCCGAATTACTTTATAACCTCATCATCAAAAAGTATTGGTAAAGAAAATCTTTTAGAATATATAGACACACTAAATACAAGCATGAATTTAAGTTCTAAATAAAAAGATTACTACAACTAATTTTATAATAACAGCAACTAAGCCTTTACATCTAGAGCGTCTCTTAAGGTGTTACCAATAATCATAAAAGCCATAACTAAAGTCATAATACAAGCCCCGGGTATTAAGGCTAAATAGGGCTTTCCTAGTATAATATAACTATAATGATCTTTTATCATGGCACCCCAACTAGACATTGGCGGTTGCGCCCCTATACCTAAAAAACTTAATCCGCTTTCTATAAGTATAGCTGCTGCAAAATTTGCTGCCGATATTACAATAATAGGCGCCATTATATTAGGAAGTATATGTTTTGTTATAATTCTATAATCGGTAAAGCCAAGCGCTCTTGCTGCGGTAACATATTGCTTCTCTTTAACGCTAATAATTTGCCCTCGTACAACACGTGCCACCTCTACCCACATCGTTAATCCTACCGCTATAAACACTTGCCAAAAGCCTTTACCCAACGCCAAAGTGATTGCTATAACCAATAATAAAGTAGGTATGGACCAGGTTACATTAATAATCCACATAATAAAAGCATCAATTTTACCTCCAAAATAACCAGCAATGCTTCCCAGACTTACACCAATAAGCAAAGAAATAAAAACAGCTATAAATCCGATAAAAAAAGACACTCTAGCCCCTACCAAAACACGACTTAATAAATCGCGACCATATTTATCGGTGCCCCATAAAAAGGTTTTCTGTTGTATTAAATTATCAGGCTTTATAGTAGCATCATCTAATACATATAATTTATCGACCCCTTTAAGTCCGTTAGGAACATAGGTCGTATAGTGTATTTTACGTTTATTAATATGATAATTAGAAATAGGAATTTCTGTATTGGAATTTTTTAAACCAAAAAATAGAACATCTAAATAGTTTTGTTCTTGTACGATACCCGATGGCAAAGTTAACATGTCTACTTTAAAACCAGGTTTTTTAGAGTGTATAGACACATGCATTTGGTTAGCATAGCGAGTACTATCTGGCGCAAACGCATAAGCAAACACAGCCATAAACCCCACAAAAACAATGTAGATTAAACTAAAAACGCCCCAAAAATCTTTTTTAAATTTTTGAAGCGCTAAATTTTTTAGCGAGTTTGTTTTACGACTCATTTACTTTTTATGTTTGCTAATTTTTTGTGTCTAGAAGCCATATTTAAATCTTCTAAAACATTTAAAGCCTCTTCTATGTAAACATCTTTACTTAAGCTTTCATGCCAACGTTCACGTTTTTCTTTTAAATCGGTCGTATCTTTTGCGAATAATGCTTTTTCGTATGGTAAAGACAAAAATTTTAAATTTGTTTTGTATTCTGATATCTTATCAAACTCTTTAGCCTCTTCTTCATTTAAATCTAAATTAGCTTTGTAGTCTTTATAGTTTAAAGACACCATAGTTTCATCTATTTTACTTTTAACCCATTTAGCATTTTTCTCTATAAGTTTAAGCTGATTATTTTGAAGCATACGTTGCTTGCTTCGTTTTATGGTTTGTTCGTAATTAAAGTAACTTTTAAATTCGTTATACTTTGCTGCATCAATCTCATCCCATGCCAATGGATTTTCTTTTTCCTTCTCTCCTACTTCTATAAAAGCATATCTTCCTGGAACATTTACATCACTCTTCACGCCTTCTAGCTGTACAGAACCACCATTAATTCTGTAATATTTTTGAGTTGTAAAAGCTAAAGCTCCTAAATCGCCTTTAGTACTGTTACGTACTAAATTGTTTAAATTATATACATTTTGAACAGTACCCTTACCGTAGGTTTGTTTACTACCTATAATAATGGCACGCTTATAATCTTGCATAGCTGCAGCCATAATTTCTGAGGCAGATGCAGACAATTCGTTTACCAAAATAACCAAAGGACCACTCCATGTTATAGATTTATCGGTATCTTTTAATACTTCTTTAGGAGACCCTGTAGAACGTACTTGCACTACGGGACCTTGCTCTATAAACAATCCTGCCATTTCTACAACGGTTGGTAAAGACCCACCGCCATTGTTACGTAAATCTAGAACTAAACCTTCCATATTTTCGCGTTTTAGGCGTTCTAATTCTTTTTTAACATCGGCTGCAGCATTTAAATTTTTATAATCTTTAAAATCTACATAAAAAGCAGGCAGGTTAATAACCCCGTATTTTTTGTTACCTTTTTCTACTATAGATGTTTTTGCATAAGTTTCGCCTAACTCGACAACATCTCTTACAATTTCTACATCTTTTATAGTACCATCTACTTTTTTAATGGTAAGTGTTACTTTAGTTCCTTTTGGCCCTTTTATGTATTTAATAGCATCGCTAATACGCATACCTACAATATCTACAGGAAAAGCCTCGAACTCTTGCTTTACTTTTAAAATAATATCTTCGACTTCTAGTTTTTGGCTTCGCCATGCTGGACCTCCAGATATAAGCTCTACAATCTTTATGTAATCCATACGCTTTTGAAGCCTTGCACCAATACCTTCTAACTTACCAGACATACGCTGGTCGAAACTTTCTTTACTTTTAGGTGCTAGGTAATAGGTATGCGGATCGAATTCTTCTACAATGGTATTTACATATTGTGCAAACCAATCTTCACGTTTTAAATCCTCTACATTATCATTAAAATAAATATTTAAAGATTTTAAGGTTGCCTCTCTTGCTTCACGCTCTATTTCTTCGTCGGTTTTTTCTATGTAGTATTTATCCTTTTTTAAATTTTGTTCTTCTTGTTCTTTTATATCGTCGTAATTAGATAATGTAGAAAACTTAAGTTGTTTTCTCCAACGTTCACGCATTTGCTTTTTTGTTTTAACGTAAGCATTGTTGTCTGAATCGGTATCAAAAGTTTCATCAATAGTATAATCGAAAGGTTTAGATAAAATATCTTTGTAAAGCACTTTAGCCTCCTCGATGCGTTCCATAAGTTTTTGGTGCGTTACATTAAAGAATGTAATGTCTAGATTATTAAGTTGATCGTCAAGAAAATATTTATATTTCTCGAACTCCTTATAATCAGACTCATAATAATAACGCTTAACAGGATCTGTAAGCTCTAGATAATCTTTAAATAACTCTTCGGAAAAGTCGTCGTTAATATCTATAGGATTATAATGACCTTGCTCTAAGACATATGTAATGACTTGTATTAGTAATTTATCTTTATCTGAAGTGCCTCCTCCAAAAGGTTTACTTGTAAAACTACAAGAGGCAAAGGCTAACAATAAGACTAACATAAAAACTTTAAAGTTCTTTTTTATCATATCTATTATATTCATTTATAAAATAAGGGGGCTATAAAAATACTTTATATTTGTTTAACAAAGCATTTTTTTACTAAAATAAGCAAAAATAAAAGCTTGCAAAGTTAAAATTTTACTATTTTTTTATATCCGAATTAATTTAAATCTATTTTACATACTTTTGTATGTTAACACAAATAGGCTAAAATGGACAAAAAACCGTTAATTTTAATTACTAATGATGATGGTATAACTGCGCCTGGCATTAACGCTCTTATAGAGGTTATGAAAACTCTTGGCGATGTTATTGTTGTAGCACCAAATAGCCCACAAAGTGGTATGGGACATGCCATAACGCTAGATGCAACACTACATGTGGCGCGTGTAAACGAAAACGCTTATAGCTGTTCTGGTACACCAGCAGACTGTGTAAAATTAGGCATTCGCGAATTATCTAACAGGCGTCCAGACCTTTGTGTTTCTGGCATAAACCACGGCTCTAACGCCTCTATAAACGTTATTTATTCTGGCACAATGAGCGCCGCTCTAGAGGCTGGTATAGAAGGCATACCTGCTATTGGTTTCTCTTTATTAGACTATAATTGGACCGCTAATTTTGATGCTGCAAAACCCTTTGTTAAAAAAATTACACAAAACGTTTTAACGCATGGCTTACCAAAAGGCACGGTACTTAATGTTAACATCCCTAATGTAAAACAAAACGCTATTAAGGGTATAAAAGTTTGCAGACAAGCCAAAGGTAACTGGGAAGAAACTTTTGATAAACGCGAAAACCCACTTGGCAAACCTTACTACTGGTTGTCTGGTAAATTTGTTAATTTAGACGAAAATAAAAATGACACCGATTTATGGGCTTTAGCAAATAATTATATTGCTGTAGTGCCCACTTTGTTTGACCTAACAGCCCACGAACAGATTAAAAAAATAAAACACCTAGAACATTAATATGGTTAAAAAAAACATACTTATTGGCATCGCTGTAGGCGTACTTGCTAACACCATAGGACTTATTGCTGCAGCAACTTTACTAGGGCAAGGCGACGATTTCACTTTAGTGATACAAGCTGCTGCCAAAGAAGGTTTTTTGGGCAAACTTATAAGCCTTGGCGCTTTACTAAACCTTATTGCCTTTTTTATTTTTATAAAAAAACGACAAGATTACCGAGCTAGAGGGGTGCTTATTGCCACTATTGTTATTGGTTTAGCTACCTTTTTATTTAAACTTTATTAAGTTGTAAAATTTTAAATTAATTCCATTTAACAACCTGTACACGGCAGGTAAAACCTATGAAGTACTACATTATTGCAGGCGAGGCTTCTGGCGACTTACACGGCTCGAATTTAATGAAAGCCTTATTTAAAATAGACCCTCATGCCGATATTAGATTTTGGGGTGGCGACCTCATGCAAAACGTTGGCGGCACGCTAGTAACCCATTACAAAGACAGAGCTTTTATGGGATTTACAGAAGTGATAGGTAACTTGTCTAAAATTTTTAAATTTATAAGCTTTTGCAAAAAAGACATTAGCGCTTTTAACCCAGACACCATTATATTTATAGATAATTCGGGGTTTAATTTACGTATTGCAAAATGGGCAAAACAAGCCCAATTTAAAACCAATTACTATATATCGCCACAGGTTTGGGCATCTAGAGCAAGCCGTGTAAAAAAAATTAAACGCGATGTAGACCACATGTACGTTATTTTACCTTTTGTAAAAAGTTTTTACAAAACCTATAATTATGATGTACACTTTGTGGGCCACCCGTTAATAGATGCTATAGCTCAAAAAAAACAAGTCGACGCAATTAAATTTAGAGCAACACATAACTTATCTAACAAACCCATTATAGCCTTATTGCCTGGAAGCAGAAAACAAGAAATAACAAAAATGCTATCGGTTATGCTTAGTATAACAAAGCATTTTACTGATTACCAATTTGTTATTGCAGGTGCGCCTAGCCAGGAATTTCATTTTTACAAAACCTTTATAAAAACCAGTCAAGTTAGTTTTATAGACAATAAAACCTACGATTTACTTAGCATTGCTACGGCAGCCCTAGTAACATCGGGAACAGCAACACTAGAAACCGCTTTATTTAAAGTGCCTCAAGTGGTGTGTTATAAAGGCGGTAAAATATCCTATTTAATTGCTAAGCGAATTATTACCTTAAAATACATTTCTTTAGTAAATTTAATTATGGATAAAGAGGTGGTAAAAGAACTTATACAAGATGATTTTAATAGCAACACATTAAAACAAGAGTTAGCGCATATTTTAAACAAAGATAAACGTAACCAAATGTTTTTAGAATACTACAATTTAGAGACTAAATTAGGTGGCGCTGGCGCTAGTAATAAAGTTGCTCAATTAATTTACAACACCCTTAATCCTTAGCCTTATGAAACATTTTTTAGCCTTATGTATTTTGGCTTTAGGCTTAGTAAGCTGTAGCGGTAGCAAAAGCGTATCGCAAAAAAAAACACATACAAGCCCAAATAAAACGCGCGCATATACTAAACTAGCTTTGATACGTAATATTGTTAATAGTGCTAAAAAATACACGGGCGTACCATACAAATGGGGCGGTACAACTCGTGCTGGTATGGATTGCTCTGGGTTAGTATACCAAGCCTTTAAAGCGCATAATATTAGTTTGCCTCGCGTATCTAGAGACATGGCAAAACAAGGGTATCGCATACCTACAAAACAAGTAAAACAAGGTGATTTGCTTTTTTTTAAAGTCGCAAAAAAATCGAGCACTGTAAACCACGTGGGGCTGGTTACTAAAAACCAAGCCAACACCATTACATTTATACATGCTACAAGCAGTAAAGGTGTTATAAGTTCTACTCTTAACCAAAGGTATTGGAAAAACGCTTTTCACGAAGCTAGACGTGTATTATAAACACTCCAGCATTACAGAGCATCTATTTCATTTTAAATAAAAAGCAGCTTTACTAAATATTTATGATAGATGATTTTAAAATGACTTAAAAGATACATCTATACCGTATATTTTTTAAGTATATCCCACTATTTTATTACATATAAGTGATGCAATAATCATTTTTTTAACACACAACATAAGCTGCTATTAGTATTGTTTTTTTTAGTAAACAGAAACATTAACAAAACAGCATAAATAACTAAAAAACAGTTTTTTAATAATTTTATTGTACTTTTATTTTTACATGAAAGTCATAAATTTTAACATAATAAAGTTAACATGCTGTTTAATTATTGGCATTTTTATAGGCTACAGGTTACATATTACACTGCCATTGCTTTTTTATACCCTAGCCATACTTTACACAGC
>CALHCQ010000058.1 GCA_937936645.1 uncultured Algibacter sp. | reverse complement strand
TATATAATAATTAATTTCGGCGTCTGTTAAAGCTTTAAAAGTAACTTTAGTAACATTATATAAGGTTTTTGTATGGCTTGCTGTTGTAAAACAAACCGAGCTAATTACATCATGAGTTGTATTGCTGTAAGACTTAAGCATGTTAAAAGCCTCTGTTTTATCTTTAGGCTTACCCATAGCGGTATTATTGTGCCACACAATAGTATCGCTTGTAATTAAAATATCTTGCGGTTGTAATTCGGTTTTAAAAGCTTTTGCTTTTAACTCGGCTAAATAATTACTTATTTCTGCATGTTTTAAATGTATTGAGTACACCTCGTCTACAGGCTTCAATTTAATATCGACATCAATATCTAAATCTTTAAAAAATTGCTGACGTCTAGGCGATCCAGATGCAAGAATAATGTTATAATTTTCTAGTTTTTTGTTTAGCATGGTATAAGTAAATGTTTAAGTTAAAATACAAAACATTAAAATAGGTATCTCTTTTGTGTTTGTTGTTTTGTAGTATAAATAGCTATACACACTAAAAAAACCTAGTCGTATTTTGCATTAAAATTGCCAGACCATTTACCCTGTACCTTTAAAACTTGTTCTATAACATCTCTAACAGCGCCTTGTCCGCCATTTTTATGCGATATGTATTTAGATATCGATTTTATTTCTGGCACAGCATCCTGTGGGCAACATGGCAAACCAATACCTTTCATTACAGGATAATCTGGAATATCATCTCCCATGTAAAGAGCATGTTCCGACGCAATATTCAATCTATCAAAATAATCTGTTAGTTGTTCTATTTTATTGTGTGCCCCCAAGTATATATCCTTTATACCAAGCCCTTTTAAGCGTAAGCGCACCCCTTCGTTACTACCTCCAGAAATAATGCAAACATTAAACCCTTGGTCTACAGCCGTTTTTAAAGCATAACCATCTTTAATATTCATGGTACGTAACATTTCTCCGGTTGTGGTTACAGTAATAGTGCCATCAGTTAAAACACCGTCAACATCAAAAATAAGGGTTGTAATTTGTGCTAGATATTCTTTATAACTTTTATCTTCCATGTGTTTTTTGTATTGATTCTGTTAACAATTTATAAATATCTTGATGGTGTTTATTCCCCTCCAAACTTTTAAGTTGCTTTTTAATGGTTTTCTTATCGTGGCGTCTTGCAGGCCCTGTTTGTGCTACATAAGGCGAGTATTCTTGCACCTTATTAGCGGTCTCTAAAATTAACGGTTTAAGCAAATCGAATTCTGCACCTTCCGATTCTGTAATCTCATGTCCAACACGGTACAATTGATTTGTAAAATTATTAACAAACACAGCCGCCAAGTGCAATACCCTACGTTGGTCACTATTAATCCTTCGCAAAGGACTCCCCAAAGCAGCAACAGCTTCTTTCAACACCGGATAACTCTTTTTATCTATCGTTTCTATACAAATAGGCACATTCGCAAAATCTAAATGAGCCTGTTTACTAAACGTTTGTAAAGGGTAAAGCACACCACGTTTATGTTTCTTATCAATATCATAAACACTTACACTACCAGAGGTATGTACAACCAACCTGTCGCTAAAAGGCAGTTTACGAGACAATTCTGCAATAGCATCATCACTAACAGCAAGAATATAAATATCGGCATCATCTTTTAGCGCTGCCAAATCATCAATAATCTCCACCTGCTCCTTATAACTAGAAACAGATTCTAATTGCCTACTAAACCATTGTTTTACAACAACATGACTTGCTTTATTAAAAGCTTTAAATAAATGCGTAGCTACATTGCCCGCTCCAAGAATAGTTACTGAAATCATATCGCAAAAATACTAATGTAATTCTAATGCCTACCCATAATTACTCAAATTTTTTATGGCGCAACCCTATCGGGTCGGGCTATCCATTGCAAGTCCTCGGTCGTGCCTCCCTGTGGGCTTTTCATTACTATCCCTTGCGCAACCATTTGCCAAAACAAATAATAGCATCAAAACGCAGGTGTTATTTTGCAAAAACAAGTAAAACACAAGATTAACATTAGTAAATAAATTAAATTTACAGCATCATGACAAAAAACGATATAACCAACCGTAGCGATATTTACACACTAGTAAGTCAATTTTACAGCAAAGTAAAAAGCAATACCGTTTTAGGCCCCATATTTAATACAGCCATACAAGACTGGGATAAGCATTTAGATCAATTAACCACCTTTTGGCAATCTAGCCTCTTTTTAAACACAAAATACACAGGCAACCCCATAAAAACACATATAACCATAGACCAAAATAACCAAAACAACCTAACACAAATGCACTTTGGTATATGGCTAAACCTATGGTTAGAAACCATAGACCAGCTCTACACAGGACCAATAGCCAATACCGCTAAAAATAAAGCCAGGAAAATGAGTAGTTTTATATTTCTTAAAATTTTCGAAGCACGACAAAATCAAGTATCATAAAGTCAACAACAACAGCATGTCATTGCAAAAAAAACAATGAAGCAACCCTAAAAACAACAAGGCTACAAAGCATAGAATTTAACAGCTTTTAACACTAAAAAAACAAACTTAAATGCGTAAATTTGCAAGACCTAAAAAGGACACATCTCATGCAAAAAAAAATCGCAAATATTCTTTTTTCTACACGACTTACAGCTGTTTTATTTATTGTCTTTGCTGCTGCAATGGCAACAGGCACCATACTAGACGCTGGCCAAGACACATCGCCAACACCATACACCAGAAATTTAATATACAACGCTTGGTGGTTCGAGGCTATCATGGCCTTTTTTGTAATTAATTTTTTAGGTAATATATTTCGTTACCGCCTACACAAAAAAGAAAAATGGGGTACTTTAATTTTACACCTTTCGTTTCTATTTATTCTTATTGGGGCCTTTATTACCAGATATGCAAGTTTCGAGGGTATGATGGCTATTCGAGAAGGCGCCACAGAAAACACATTTCTATCTAGAAACACATACATTACAGCTTACATAGACGGCGATTACGAAATTAACGGATTACCACAACGTTTACCTATAGAAAAAGAAGTCGATTTCTCTAAACGTTTAAAAAACACCTTTAGCATAAACACCCAGTACGACAAACAACCTGTTAGTATTGTACTAGAAAAATTTATTGCAGGAGCCGAAGAAGATATTATTCCAGACCCAACAGGGCAGGAGTACCTAAAAATAGTAGAAGCAGGTGGTAGTGGCCCACACAACCACTTTCTAAAAGTAGGCGAAGTACAAAGTATACACAACATACTATTTGCCTTAAATAAACCAACAAAAGGGGCTATAAACTTTACAAACCAAAACGGACGTATAACTATAGAATCTCCATTCGAGGGCGACGTGCTAACCATGGCAACCATGGCACAAAGCAAACTTTACAAAGACAGCATACAGCCGCTTTTACTGCGATCTAGATACGTTATTGGTAATATGCAAATGGTAATACCTAAACCTGTTGTAAAAGGTCGTTTCGATATTGTAAAAAAATCTAAACTGCTTAAAAACGACGAAGACGGTATAAAACTAAAAGTAACTACGGGGGGCGAAACTAAAACCGTAGGATTAATTGGAGGCAAGGGCGTTAATAATGCCTTTAAACAAATAACTGTTGGCGGACTAGATTTTGCTTTTAAATACGGCTCTAAAGTACTAGAGCTACCGTTTAACATAAAACTAAACGACTTCGAAGCAACACGTTATCCTGGTACAAAAAACGGATACGCCTCTTTTTCTAGCGAAATAACCGTTCTAGACAAAGACACAGAAGATTTTGATTATAAAGTTTTTATGAATAACATTTTAGACCACCGTGGCTACCGCTTTTTTCAATCGGGCTTCGACCCCGACGAGAAAGGAACCATCTTATCTGTTAACCACGATTACTGGGGCTCTTTACTAACCTATATTGGTTATTATTTACTCTATTTTGGACTTCTAGCCATACTATTTGTAAAAGGATCTCGCTTCGATTATATTCGTAATCAACTAAAAAAAATACAAAAACAAAAAACTAAAGTCAGTACGGTTGTTTTAGTACTTTTAAGCCTAACTGCTTTTGCACAAGAACATCACGAAAACGATGGGCATTTACACGCCGGACCAAGTAAAACGCAAATAGACTCTATTTTATTTGCAAACATAACACCAAAAGAAGAGGCCTCTAAATTTGGTAATCTAGTGATACAGGATATTGGCGGACGTATGATGCCTGTAAACACTTACGCATCCGAATTGTTACGTAAATTATCTAAAAGTGACACTTACGAATCATTCGATGCCAATCAGGTCTTTTTATCCCTACACGAAAGTCCACAGCTTTGGTACAACGTTCCTATTATCTATTTAAAATCAAAAAAAGCCGATTCTATAAGAAAATTAATTGGTGTCGATAAAAAAGTTAAATACGCAACCTTAGCAGATTTCTTTACACAACGTGGTGCATACAAATTAGCACCTTATTTAGATGAAGCATACAAAGCGCAAATACCAAACGGATTTCAAAAAGAATTTAAAGAAACAGACCAACGTGTTAATTTATTATACAACACCATACAAGGCCGATCTTTAAAAATATTTCCGGTACCTAATGACGAAAATAACAAATGGATATCTAATGCCGAATACATAAAAGGTGACGTTAAGGTCACAGACTCGCTATACGGTAACTTTATTAAAAACGGAATTAGAGCGTATTTATACACGCTAGATAAGGGCAAAAAAAACAACGATTTTGCAGAAGCTACAAAACTTTTAGCGGCCTTTAAAAAAACGCAACATAAATATGGGGCAGAGGTTATGCTAAGCGACAAGAAAGTTAAAACAGAAGTACTGTATAACAAATACGATATTTTTAAAAAACTGTTTAGCTGGTATTTGTATGCAGGAACATTTATGTTCATTTTATTAATTATTCAAATTTTTAAAGCGACAAGTAAAGGTATAAACATTGGTGTTAATGTGTTTAAATATACCATAATAGCGCTATTTGCTTTACATACGCTAGGTTTAATGGCACGTTGGTATATTTCTGGCCATGCACCATGGAGTGATGCTTACGAGTCTATGATTTATGTCGCTTGGGCCACCATGCTTTTTGGTTTACTTTTAGGCATAAAAAAGAGCGATTTAACCATTGCATCTACGGCATTTGTAACGGCAATGATTTTAATGATTGCCCACTGGAACTGGATGGATCCAGCTATTGCAAACCTACAGCCTGTGCTTAACAGTTATTGGTTAATGATACATGTTGCTGTTATTGTGGCAAGTTACGGCCCTTTTACCTTGGGTATGATATTAGGTGTTGTTGCTTTAATTTTAATGATTGCTACCAACAAGAATAACAAACAAAAAATGCTAATTAATATTAAAGAAATAACCATTATAAACGAAATGGCATTAACCGTAGGTCTTGTGATGCTTACCATAGGTAACTTTTTAGGCGGTATGTGGGCTAACGAAAGTTGGGGGCGTTATTGGGGCTGGGACCCTAAAGAAACCTGGGCACTAATAAGCATCATGATTTATGCCTTTGTAATACACATGCGCTTAGTACCTGGCTTACGTGGTCGTTGGTTTTATAACTTAATGTCTATTATTGCTTATGGCAGTATTATGATGACGTATTTTGGCGTTAACTTCTACCTAGCAGGTTTACACTCTTATGCTAGTGGCGATCAAATTTTAAGTGTTAAATTTATAGCCATAACCTGTGGTTTAATTACTATTCTAGCATTTTTTGCATACAGAGGTTATGCCAAGTATTATAAAAAATAAGTACTAAACATGAAACTATTTACCGAATTTAAAGAGTTTGCTGTAAAAGGTAACATGATAGATATTGCTGTTGGTGTTATTATAGGTGCTGCCTTTAATAAAGTTGTCGATGTTTTGGTAAAACAAGTCTTTATGCCTCCATTATCGTTACTAACAGATGGTGTTAATTTCGATAATAAACAGTTTGTTTTAAAAGAAGCTATAATAAACAGTACCGGAAAAACCATAAGTAAAGAAGTTGCAATAGGGTATGGGGCATTGGCAGAAGCCCTTATAGACTTTTTTATTATTGGGTTTACTGTGTTTATAGTTATTAAGTTTATGAATAAACTACGTAACAAAGCACAAGACTCTAAAGATAAAACAGTAGCCACACCAAAAGATATTGAACTGCTTACACATCTTACCGAGTTAATAGAAGAACAAAACACCCTTTTAAAAGCAAAGCAACAGTAACGTTATGGCAAAAGCAGGACGCGAAAAAAACACCAAAAATAAAGCGAAACATTCTAAATTAATGAATCGTAAAAAGAATAAATTAAAAAGCGAAAAAGAGCTGCGAAAAGAGCGTTTAAAAGCTATTATACAAAAGAAAAACGAGAGTGAATTATAAAAAAAGCGAGAGTAGTGTTTAACTATTCTCGCTTTTTTTATTGTATACTCTATTTGTTAAATATAAAAACGTGTTTATTTTATATCTAAAAACAAACCTGCTGTAAAAGATGGTGCTGCAGCAACAACCTCTCCAGAGAATGCAGAATCTACAGCCAAAGAGATTCCTAATTTTTTAGTTAAGTAATAAGATGCTTCAAACCCAAAACTATCAAATTGAATATCATTAGCAAAAATACTACCATTACTGGTTGTAGCATTTAAGGATCCGTTTTTAAAAGATCTTAAAATATTTAATCTACTAATTAACCAAAGTTTATTATTTAAAACATTTAAACCAACTTCTAAGCCTGTTCTAAATTCATCAGAAAAACCTTGAGACCTGTTATTAAACCCTAAATACGATTTTAAATATAAGTTTGTATTAGTAAAAGATTTAGAATACCCCAAAGAAGACGATATATATTGATTAAACTCGCCATCTCCATTTTGAAAGCTACCATCGCTACCACCACTATCATCTCCTGTTGGCAGCCCTAAGGTTAATTTAACATCGGCTGCCCAAGCACCTTTTTTGTAAAGTCCGTATCTTAAACCAAGTTCTACATCTCCAAACGAATTAAAAGATTCCCCTGGTGTTATTAGCTCTCCTGTTGTTCCAGAAACTTGATTGTTTTGAGAAGTACTAGCAAAAAATGGCACATAAGCTATAACATCAAACTTATTACTTATTCCATATTCTGCGTAAGCTATTGTATTTATTATTGTACGCGTAGCATTAGGATCTATGCCTCCCGAATCGGTATAATGTTGGTCGTATTGTAAGCCCCATGCTGCTAGTTTGTAATAGCCGTTTCCTTTTCCTTTAGTCCATTGCGCAAAACTAGTTTGTACGCTAAACGCTAATAAAAATATTATTATTAAATGCTTGTTCATTTTGTTGTTCGTTGTTAATTAATTTCTCCTTCACCAACAGCCACACCTATAGGCTTACACCAGTAAAATAAGTGTGTAAAATCGTTTATAGCCGTGTCTCTAA
Source organism: uncultured Algibacter sp. (assembly GCA_937936645.1). Lineage (GTDB taxonomy): Bacteria > Bacteroidota > Bacteroidia > Flavobacteriales > Flavobacteriaceae > Postechiella. Next base: position 3,069 of record CALHCQ010000058.1, on the reverse strand, counting down.
TAATATAACTATGTGCGCCTTCAAAAACGGTTACAGCACCAACTTCTTTTGCATTAGCTATAGATTGGGTATTGTTTGTTAGATATAAATACAGTCCTGGTAAACGCGTTGTAGCTCTATAACTATCGTCTATTATTAATTCCAAGTCATTGGTATTTGGAATTTCTCGTAATGTAAACTCACCCTCTAATACATAGAATGTTGTTGTAACAATTTGCCCCGTTCTTACTTGTATTGCTTCTGCGTTTACAGTAACATCATCAGTATCAATTATTGTATTACCTGTAGACGAAGTTACAGAAGCGGTTATAGTTGCCGTACCTCCATTTATAGCCGTTGCAACACCATTGGCGTTTACAGATAGCACTGTACTGTCTGAGCTAGTCCAAGTGACTTCGATATCATTATTAGTTTCACCTATATTGTTTGTGTAATTTATTGAATATTGATATGTTTCGTCTACGTCTAACGTTTCGGTTGGATTATTAATACTTAATCGTTCTTCTAGCGCTACTACAGTCACAACATCTTCTACGGTTATAACATCTTGATTTTCTAATGTAACAGAAGCTGCAATAGTAGCTTGTCCAGAATTTACACCTGTTATTAAACCATCTTGACTTACAGTAATAGCTGCAGGGTTAGAGCTAGACCAAGTTACATTAATAGTGTTATCTACTTCACCAAGTTGGTTTGTATATGTTGTTTGATATTGATGTGATGTTGATATGATTAATTCTTGTATAACATTGTTAATAACAATAGTTTCATCGGCAGCAGTAACATTAAGGGTCTGGTTAGCCGCTACAACAACACCGTCTTCTGTTACGGTAGATGCTGTAACAACGGCTGTACCTGGAGCTAATGCCGTTGCTAGACCAGTACTAGATAATGCAATAATAGCCTCGTTAGAGCTTTCCCATGTTATTTCTGGAGTTAATACAACACCTATATTATTGGTATAACGTGTTTCGAATTGATGTGTTTCTGCTACGGCTAATGCGGTTATATTTTCACTTACAAACCTTAATATTTCATCTTGTCTGTCTTGTACAATGTCATCTTTTACACAGCTATTAAACAGTAAAGAAAAAATTAAAATATACTTTAGGTATCTCATTTCAATAATTTTAAATTTCTACTTCTTTGTCGTAATAATGTAAAATGATTACAAATAACTAGAATAATCGCATGGCATTTTTGTAGGAAATAGCAGCGAAATGATTTATTACTAAATTGGCCGTTGTGTAATCTTGATTTTTAGAATGCTCGCTATTATAAGCAACACAGAAAATATGGGCTGCATTGGCGGCCTTTATACCGTTGGTAGAATCTTCTATAACCATACATTCACTATTTTTATAACCAGAAGCCTGAGCTGCTTTAATAAAAATTTCGGGATGAGGTTTAGACGCCTTTAGATCGGCACCACTAAATTTTGCTTTAAAATATTTATTTAAATCAAAGCGTTTAAATATACGCTCTATACTAGGCATAGAAGCCGACGATGCCAAAATTAATGTTAAACCATTAGCATGATAATCTTTAATTAAATCTAATACACCATCTATTAAATGGAACGTTTTATCATTTTTAAAAATAACTTCATAATGCTTACGCTTCATGGCGACTAAAGTTTCTGGTGTCTCTTTTAAATTAAAAATGTGACAAACTTGTTTACAAACATTTAAGGTTGACTGCCCTGTAAAAGCTTCGTATTGTTGGGGAGTGACATCTATACTTAAATCTGAAAACATCTTGTAATATGCCTTTTGGTGCAATGGCTCGCTGTTAATTATAACACCGTCCATATCGAAAATAACTGATTTTAACATTTCTTTTTTTTACTAATATATTTTAAAGATAAGGCTTAGCAAAGTATATTTTGTATTTTGTGAAATTATTATTTCTCACAACAAACAAGATACTATAAAAGCATGCATTTACATAAAAGCAATATACATAATTCGGGATATGATATAGATACTTTATGTACTGCATACCCAGAATTACAAGCTTATATTTTTGTAAATAAATACGATACAAAAACAATAGATTTTGCAAACCCTAAAGCTGTTAAAGCTTTAAATACGGCACTTTTAAAAGTGTATTACCATATAAACTATTGGGAGTTTCCAGATAAAAACCTTTGTCCGCCAATTCCTGGACGTGTAGATTACGTACACTATTTAAATGATTTATTAGAAAGAAAAGACCATATTAATGTTTTAGATATTGGCGTTGGTGCCTCCTGTATTTACCCTTTATTGGGGCATGCCGTGTATAAATGGAATTTTGTTGGTACTGATATTGATACAGAAACCCTAAAAAATGCAAACTTTATTTTAAAACAAAATAAGTTAGATAGCCACATTAGGCTTAGGCATCAAAAAAATCAAAACCATATTTTAAAAAATGTAATAAGCGAAAACGATACTTTCGATTTATCGATGTGCAACCCTCCGTTTTATAAAACCGAAGAAGACGCTTTACAGGCCACTACACGAAAGCTAAAAGGTTTAAAAAAAGACCAACAAAATATTGTACGTAATTTTTCTGGAGCTCCAAATGAACTTTGGTATCGTGGTGGCGAAAAAGCTTTTTTACATAATTACATCTACGAAAGTAGTTTATACCCAAAAAACTGTTTGTGGTTTACAAGTCTAGTATCTAAAAAAGATTTGGTTCATGACATGAAAAGATCATTAAAAAAACTGGGCGCCAAACAAATTAAAATTATAAACATGAAACAAGGCCAAAAACAATCTCGTATTGTAGCTTGGACCTATAAACAGATATAAAGCTAAATACGCATGAAAAAACTAGCATTACATTGGAAAATTGTAATAGGGATGGTATTAGGTATTCTATTTGGATACGCCATGCTTAAAACCAATGGCACTTGGTTTATATACGATTGGATAGAACCTATTGGTAAAATTTTTGTTAAGCTACTTAAGCTTATTGCCGTACCACTAATTATAGCATCGTTAATAAAAGGCATATCTGATTTAAAAGATATTTCTAAATTTAAAAAAATGGGGCTGCGTACCATTGCTATTTATATTG
>CALHCQ010000057.1 GCA_937936645.1 uncultured Algibacter sp. | reverse complement strand
TTCAAATATTACAAGTAAAATCTCAATTTATAATAAAATTCACCATTAATGAAAAATACAGCTTTAACAAAAATTCACGAATCTTTAGGAGCTAAATTAGTGCCTTTTGCAGGTTATAATATGCCTGTACAGTATGAAGGTGTTAATATAGAACACGAAACGGTAAGACATGCTGTTGGGGTTTTTGATGTATCGCATATGGGTGAATTTTTAATAAGTGGACCGCATGCACTAGCATTAATACAAAAAGTTTCTAGTAACGATGCTTCTAAATTATCCGTTGGTAAAGCGCAATACAGTTGCATGCCTAATAGCAATGGTGGTATTGTAGACGATTTAATTATTTATAGAATTAAAGAAGACGCTTACTTATTGGTTGTTAATGCCAGTAATATAGATAAAGATTGGGATTGGATTAATTCTAAAAACGAGCATGGCGCTGAAATGAAAAATTTGAGCGACGATTATTCTTTATTAGCAATACAAGGACCAAAATCTATTGAAGCCATGCAAAGTTTAACAGATGTAAACTTATCAGAAATTAATTTCTATAATTTTAAAGTTGGAGATTTTGCAGGTATAGCGCATGTTATTATTTCTGCTACGGGATATACAGGGAGTGGTGGTTTTGAAATTTATTGTAAAAATACTGAGGTAGAACAAATTTGGGACAGCGTTTTAAAAGCTGGAGCGTCATTTGGCATTAAGCCTATAGGACTTGCTGCTAGAGATACACTACGACTAGAAATGGGTTACTGTTTGTATGGCAACGATATCGATGATACAACCTCGCCCCTTGAAGCTGGTTTGGTTTGGATAACGAAGTTTACCAAACCGTTTACTAATCACGAAGCTTTAAAAGCTGAAAAGGAAAACGGGTCTAAACGTAAATTAGTAGCTTTCGAGTTAGATACTCGTGGTATACCAAGACAAGGTTATTCCATATTAGATACACAAGGAAATACAATTGGACATGTAACCTCTGGTACCATGTCTCCTAGCCTATCCAAAGGTATAGGTATGGGATATGTAACAACACAAGCATCTTCAATAGATAATAAAATACAAATACAAATAAGAAAAAAGTTGGTGCCAGCTACCATTGTTAAACTTCCTTTTTATAAAATATAAAATGACCGATTTTCAAGCTATATTAAACAGTATATACACCAAAATAATAAAAGTTAAAGATAAAGGTACAGTGGCTAGTTATATTCCAGAATTAGCACATGTAGATATTAATAATTTTGGCATGCATTTACAAACCATACATGGAGACACTTTTAGTGTTGGGGCTAGTTCCACCCCCTTCTCTATTCAAAGTATGTCTAAAGTTTTAGCATTATCTAAGGCCATCGAGCTAGTAGGCGAAACGGTGTGGCAACGTGTAGATGTAGAACCATCGGGCCACCCTTTTAATCAATTGGCTTTGTTAGAAGTAGAAAGTGGTATTCCTAGAAATCCATTTATAAATTCTGGTGCTATTGTAATTGCTGATATTTTAGTATCTAATTTAAAAAATCCAAAGGAAGACTTTTTAAATTATGTGAGGGCCTTAGCAGGAGATGCGACAATTAATTACAATACAGATGTTGCCTATTCTGAAAAAATTACAGGTTTTAAAAATTATGCGGCTGCCAATTTATTAAAATCATTTAACAACTTAAAAAACCCTGTAGATGATGTATTAGATTTCTATTTTCATCAATGTGCTTTAGCGTTGTCTTGTAGTCAAATAACAAATGCGTTTTTCTTTTTGGCTAACAGAGGTCGTTGTGCCAAAGACCACCAATACCTAACACTACCTCAAGTAAAGCGTATTAATGCCCTTATGCTTACCTGTGGTTTTTATGATGAAGCAGGCGAGTTTGCTTTTGAAGTAGGATTGCCTGGTAAAAGTGGTGTTGGTGGTGGTATTGTTGCTTTATTACCTAATAATTATGTGATTACAACTTGGGCTCCAGGATTAAATAAAAAAGGAAACTCTAAACTTGGTATGTTAGCTCTAGAGCAATTTACGACAGATACTAATAAATCTGTGTTTTAGAGTGTTATAAAAATGACCCATAAAAAAGATACTATTTTAATTCTAGGCGCTAGTGGTTTTTTAGGCGGAGCTATTTATAAAGAGCTTTGTCCGTATTTTAAAACCTATGGTACGTATAATACAGATAATACATCTTTAGAAGCCAATAAACATTTTTTTCAGTATAATATTGAAGAAGATGATATTTTTGAAATTTTAGATATAACTAAACCTAGCGTAATTATATCGGCGCTTCGAGGTAATTTTTCTAAACAAGTTTTAGTACATCAACATTTAGCCGAGTATAGCTATGTGAATAAGGTTAAATTTATTTTTTTATCTTCTGCTAATGTTTTCGATGCTTACAGTAAATTTCCTAGCTACGAATTAGATACAACTTTAAGCCACAGTATTTTTGGCCATTTTAAAATAAAAGTAGAAAACACTTTGTTAAAGTTGCCAAAAAAATATGTGAGTATTTTAAGGTTACCCATGGTTTTTGGAGCAAAATCGCCAAGAATTCAAGCCATACAAGAAGCTTTAAATGATAAAACACCTATAGAGGTCTTTCCTAATTTAATAATGAATGTTACTACAGATAGTAAAGTTACCCAACAAATACACTATATAATAAATAGGAATAAAAGTGGCGTTATGCATTTAGGAAGTAACGACTTGGTGCACCATAACGATTTTTTTAAGGAAATAATAGATGCACTAAAGCATAAAAACACTGCTGTTTTAAAGAATGTTTATACTACAAACGACGACAGGTATTTAGCTGTCTTGTCTAAATTTAATAAATTACCAAAACATTTACAGGTAGAAAGTAAGTATATAATAGAAGAGCTTTTACATTAATAAATTTTTGCTTAATACTTCGTGTATTTAAGGCAACTTTTATTTGTTTTTTTTAAATTCAATTCTCTTTAATTATAAGCTATTTATTTTGTATTTCATTAGCAACAAAAGAATAATCTCCTATTAAATTTACCATTAAATAGTTAAGGTGACTGTTATTGTGGTGTAATAAAGTTAAAATGAGTACTAATAAAAGAAGCTTCATTTAAAAAGCTTTACATCAAAATAATATTTAATTTTTGGGTACACCTAGTCTAAATACGTATACCCAAAGCGCTTTTTTACGGCATATAAAATACTTCTTCTAAAGGAATAGATACTGGAGAATTATCGCTATTTACCTCCATGATATCTGCCATAAAGTCCCACCATTTTTTTACAATATCATTATTCGATAAGTCTTGAGACCCACCATTTCCAGATACCTTTTGAAACGCAAAAAGCGTACTAGTTTCTTCATCTAAAAAAATAGAGTATTCACTAACACCGTTGTCTTTTAATAATTGTTTAAGCTCAGGCCATAATTCATCATGACGCTTTGTATACGCTTCTTTTTGCCCAGGGTTTAATTTCATTTTAAAAGCTAATCTTTGCATAATTTTTATTTTTTAATAATTGTAATCTATAGTATTTGTTATTGTATTATACAATAAAAGGGATGATTAATATAAATTAACCATCCCTCTTAATATAATTTGTAAAGCTTAACTTATTGTTTAGCTTTTTTTTCTTCTTTAATTTCTTTTAATCTTTCTATTAAAGAACCTCCTATCCAGTAAGGAATAACGAAAGTTAATAAAAATATCATTAACCAAAATCCTATAGTTAATATAGTTAAAAAGGCTAGGAATCCTAAATATTGATCAAAATCAAACATAATTGTAATTTTCTGTTATAATAGCACAAATATACAGCAAAGCTTTTTGTTTCACAAAACAAAAATTAAATTTATTAACACTTTTAATTTTTTGCATTAAAAAGACTGGTTTGCTGTTAGATTATTAGCATGACTAAGCTGTAAATAAAAAAAACATAAACTATACAGTATCTCATTAAAAACTAATAAATATGATAGCTAAAAAAACTTAAAAATATATAACTTAGCATACTTAAATTAAATTTAATATTATCATGAGTTTTAGAATAGAAAAAGATACCATGGGCGAAGTAAAAGTGCCTGCAGATAAACTTTGGGGAGCACAAACAGAACGTTCAAGAAATAATTTTAAAATAGGACCAGCAGGCTCTATGCCTCTAGAAATTGTTTATGGTTTTGCTTATCTTAAAAAAGCAGCAGCTTTTACCAATTGCGAATTAGGTGTTTTGCCAGCAGAAAAACGCGATTTAATTGCTCAAGTATGCGATGAAATTTTAACAGGTACTCATGATGATCAATTTCCTTTGGTTGTATGGCAAACAGGGTCTGGTACGCAAAGTAACATGAATGTAAATGAGGTTATTGCTAATAGAGCACACCAATTAGTTGGAAAAGTTATTGGCGAAGGCGAGAAAACAATTCAGCCTAACGATGATGTTAATAAATCTCAATCATCTAACGACACCTTCCCTACAGGTATGCATATTGCTGCCTATAAAAAAATTGTAGAAACAACGATACCAGGTGTACAGAAACTTAGAGATACACTACATAAAAAATCTGAAGATTTTAAAAATGTAGTTAAAATAGGTCGTACGCATTTAATGGATGCTACACCATTAACACTAGGTCAAGAATTATCTGGTTACGTAGCACAATTAGATTACGGCATAAAAGCATTACAAAATACATTAGTACACCTTAGCGAATTAGCTTTAGGTGGTACTGCTGTAGGTACAGGATTAAATACTCCAAAAGGTTATAGCGAACTTGTAGCAAAATATATAGCCGATTTTACAAAATTACCTTTCGTTACGGCTCCTAACAAATTTGAAGCTTTAGCAGCTCACGATGCTTTGGTAGAAACTCACGGTGCACTAAAACAATTAGCCGTTTCTTTAAACAAAATAGCTAATGATATTAGAATGATGGCATCTGGACCAAGAAGTGGTATCGGGGAAATTATTATACCAGCAAACGAGCCAGGTAGTTCTATTATGCCAGGTAAGGTAAACCCAACACAATGTGAGGCTTTAACTATGGTTTGTGCTCAGGTTATGGGTAACGATGTTGCCGTTTCTGTAGGTGGTTTACAAGGGCATTACGAGCTTAACGTATTTAAACCTGTAATGGCGGCAAATGTGCTACAATCGGCTCAATTAATAGGAGATGCTTGTCTTAGTTTCGAAGCAAATTGTGCTGTTGGTATAGAGCCTAATCATGGTGTTATTAAAGAGTTATTAAACAATTCTTTAATGCTTGTTACAGCATTAAACACTAAAATTGGTTACTATAAAGCGGCAGAGATTGCTAACACGGCTCATAAAAACGGCACTACATTAAAAGAAGAGGCTGTTAATTTAGGTTATGTTACTGCAGAAGATTATGATGCATGGGTTAAACCAGAAAATATGGTTGGAGAATTAAAGTAAGATAAATTCATTTTATAAAAAAGCCTAGTATATATTTTTACTAGGCTTTTTTTATTTTGATTGAATTAAGTCTTTCATCTTTATTAGTTCGTTGTGCATTAACAACAGGGCACTTTCTACATTGCTAGATAATTCTGGGATACGTTTAAAAAAAACATTTTCTACTTTCCATAGTTCTCTAATTTCAGATATTTTAAAATGAATATCTTCAATATTTTTATGCTCTGCTCTTAAAATAATGGCATCTTTGTTAAGGTAAAGCCTTCTAAAAATAAGCCTGTTAGCAACTAAAACTAAAGCTAAACTACCAGCACTTATGGCTTTTAGTTTGGTTACATCTATTTTTGTTCCAATCACAATATCGTTAGGGTAAAACCCTCTGTCTTTGGCTGTCATTTTTAAATTTGTAACCAAATAAGCCCTGTATTCTTTGCTGTTATCTAAAGGAAGTTTTAGTGTTGGAAGTTCCGATATAAAATTTGCGTTGTCGTAAAATTCTATATATTCTTTCTTAACTTCATCTGTTATATAAGGTATTGTTGTGCAAATATCTTTGGTTAAATCTTCTGTATAGGTCGTTAAATCACCTTTAAAACGCAATAACTCGTTTACTGTAAGTTCTTGTGTTAATATATGATCTATACTAATACTAAAATAATTAGCAATTTTAATTATTGTTTCTATCTTAGGTTCACTCCTGCCCTCTTCATATGCCCCTAAAGTCCCTCTTTTCATGCTAAATAGATCTGCAAATGCTTGCTGACTCAATCCTTTAACACTTCTAATTTTTTTTATATTTTTTCCAAAAAACGACATTTTTAGCTAATTTTATTTGCAATTTAAAAAAACTACTGTATATTTACACTAACAATATTAGCAATATAATTTAAGTTTTACTAATTAAATTAGTGTTTTTATATGCTGTAGTTGCATAATATTACTTAAATTAGTTGAATTTTTATACAAATACTAACTCATGCAGGATTATTATCAAAACGTAAAAAATTACTTACTAGAAATTAATTATAATATTACGCACGAAAACCCTAACGATAATATTATAATGGTAAGTAAAGAGAGCCAGGGTATAAAAAACCTTATACTTGGTATTGCGTATCCTATTTTAATTATGGAGCAGCATATTTTTAATATCAGAAGTAAAAATGAAGAAGTATACCGATCGCTTTTAATGAAAAATAGAGACATTGTGCATGGTGCTTTTGTTTTAGACGAAACAGGTAAGAAAGTTATTTTTAGAGATACATTACAAATTGAGAATTTAGATAGAAATGAACTTGAAGCAAGCTTAAACTCTTTAGGTTTATTACTTAGCGAATACTCAACA
>CALHCQ010000056.1 GCA_937936645.1 uncultured Algibacter sp. | reverse complement strand
GATATGCCATATTAGGTATAGCGTCCTATTATGGTGGTATTTTAATAACAGGTTTTATAGTTGGAATTTTTTCAGGTCTGTTTTTTCCTGACGTTTTAGATGCCGTTAACGAAACCTTATTAGGATTGCTAATGCTCCCTTTTGGAGGGTTAAGTTGTTACTTATTATACAAGTATTTAGAAAAATCTTGGAAAAAAAGTCAGCCTAATACAAACGAATTAATAGGCGAAATAGGCAAGTCTAACTTACCCAACTAACTCAAATGTTCTAAGACGGAAAACCCAACATGTCCCCCATACCAACTGTAAATAACCAACAGCCATAAATGGCATGTTCTAGTGTTACATACATGGTAGATTTTGTTTTGTAATAGCTCAAAGCAAACAATAAGCCACCTATAAAAGTAATTAATAAAACAAGTGTGTTTTTAAACAATACATGCGCTATACTAAATACTAGCGCATTTATAAAAATAAGCCATGTCGTGTTTTTAAAAATAGACTTATACCTAGAAAAATAAAATGTTCTATACATTAATTCTTGTGGAAATACAGAAAAAAAACTATAAACAAATAAAATAATACCCCATAGTCTAGGGTTGTTTTGTGGTACATAAAAAAGCACATTTTTATCTGTAAACCAAACAAAAATTATAGTTGTAATTATTATAACAAGCCCCCGAATTAAAATAATTGTAAAATACTTTTTCAGTTGTGTTAAATTAGGTTTTCTAACTTTTAACCTTTCTATTTTAAACAAAACAAAAAGTATGTATAGTAAACCTAAAACTCCAATAACTGTTTTTATTTGTACGGCATAATTAAAAGCAAAACTAATGGGAGCTAAGATAAAAATAAGAATAAATTCTACTACTTTATACACATTAGAAGTTGGTTGTAGTTTCATCATTAATTATAATTTAATATTAATTTTTAAATGCCTTTAATTCTAATCCACATTGTTTTAAAAACGTCTCCCAATTTACCGTATTTTGGTTTGGAAGGTTTTACATCTAGCCGTTTGTCTTTTTTAAATAATTTTAAATTAAAAACAGAAGAATTTGGGTTTTTAACATCTAATAAAGGGTAGCGTAAATCGTTGTATTGGTATAAATTATTTTTGATTTTATAGACACTATAATAACCGTTACTAAACCAAGCTAGTTTTTTAAGATCTTTAAAATTTTCGGGTAATAAATCTCTTTGTTTAGGTAATTCTACAACGTTTAAAAATCTATTTTTAGTATCAAGTAATGAGTAGTTAGCAATGTAATACGACGTATTACCTTCTGCAATGCCATACCATAACAAATTATTAAAAATAGCAGGTTGTGTGCTGTACCTGTAATATTTTATATTTAAATCGTCTAGCGAATTTTTAAACGTATTATTAATATAAACTTTATTAGCCAAAGTTAATAGCATGTATATTGAGCTTATACCAAAACCAATGTTTAGCCACAATTTACGTTTGTTATTCGTTCTATTAAAACACATTATAATAATAATGCACAATAAGAAAGGTAATGTATAAAGCGGGTCTACAACAGCAATATTATTTAAAGCCACTCTATGGTTAGAAAAAGGTAAAAATAATTGGGTGCCATAGGGAGTAAAACAGTCTAACAAAGGATGCGTAAATAAGGATAAAAACCATAACCATGTCCATTGCTTTTTTGTAACATATATTTTGCTTTTTCTTTGGTGTAGTGTATGTGTAATTTGCCCTAGTAATAATGCTGCTAGTATAGAAAAAAGGATAGCATGCATAAATCCTCTATGGAACAACATGGCGTCTATTTGATTATTAAAAACCCATTTACCAACAAAAACATCTAAATCGGGTATTGTACCCCCAATGGCTCCTAAAAGTAACGCTTTATTACCTATTTTTTTTCCTAGTACAGCTTCGCCACAGGCCGCTCCTAAAACAATTTGAGTTAATGAATCCATGTGGTATAAAGAAATAAAATTATTACTAAATATAACGTGTTTTAGTAAATATTATTGATTTAGTTATTTTTAACTGAAATCGAATCAAGCATTTTACAAATAGAATAACTTTTGTATTTTTACTTTATGAAAAAAATAATAATAATAAATGGGCCTAATCTTAATTTACTAGGAAAAAGAGAGCCTACTATTTATGGTAATTTAACGTTTAAAGCCTACTATAAGGATATTATTGAAAAATATAAAGATGTTAGTTTCGAATATTACCAATCTAATCACGAAGGCGATCTTGTAGATAAATTGCACGACGTTGGTTTTGCCTACGACGGTATTGTATTAAACGCCGCGGCATACACACACACTTCTGTTGCTTTAGGTGATGCCGTTAAGGCCATAGAAACTCCGGTTGTAGAAGTACATATATCTAACACCTTTAGTAGAGAGGCTTTTAGACATAATTCTTATATATCACCTCATGCTAAGGGTGTTATTCTTGGTTTTGGTTTGCAAAGTTACGAACTTGCCATTCAAAGTTTTTTATAAGTTTTACTGAGTTAACATAAATAAAAAAAGGATTCAATTTAAATTGAATCCTTTTTTTATTTATGTTGTTAAGTGTTTTATATGTGTATACACTCATCGTAAGCATCAGCAACAGCTTCCATAATTGCTTCACTCATAGTAGGGTGTGGGTGTACAGCCTTTAATATATCGTGACCTGTTGTTTCTAATTTTCTAGCAACAACGGCTTCTGCAATCATGTCTGTAACGCCAGCACCAACCATATGGCATCCTAACCATTCGCCATATTTAGCATCAAAAATAACTTTTACAAAACCATCCTTGTTACCACCAGCACTTGCTTTTCCAGATGCTGCAAAAGGAAATTTACCAACTTTAATGTCTAGACCTTTATCTTTTGCTTGTTGCTCTGTTAATCCTACAGATGCTATTTCTGGTGTTGCATAAGTACAACCAGGTATGTTACCATAATCTAACGGTTCTACGTGTAAATCTGCTATTTTTTCTACACATAAAATACCTTCGGCAGATGCTACGTGTGCAAGTGCTTGTCCAGGAGTTACATCTCCAATAGCATAATAACCAGGGATGTTAGTTTGGTAAAAATCGTTAACAATAATTTTATCTCTATCAACAACAATTCCAACATCTTCTAAACCAATGTTTTCAATGTTTGTTTTAATTCCTACTGCAGATAAAATAATGTCGGCTTCAAGAATTTCTTCGCCTTTTTTAGTTTTTATATGTGCTTTTACACCTTTTCCAGATGTATCTACCGATGTTACTTCGGCAGAAGTCATAATGTTTACACCACTCTTTTTAAACGAACGTTCTAATTGCTTAGAAACATCGATATCTTCTACAGGTACAATATTAGGTAGGTATTCTACAACAGTAACATCGGTTCCCATTGAGTTATAAAAATATGCAAACTCAATACCAATAGCACCAGACCCAACAACAATCATTTTCTTTGGTTGTTTAGGTAAGGTCATTGCTTCTCTGTATCCTATTACTTTTTTACCATCTTGCGGTAAGTTTGGTAATTGTCTAGATCTAGCACCTGTTGCAATAATAATATTATCGGCACTGTATTCTGTACCATCAACGTCTACTTTTTTTCCTGGTTTTAATGTACCATAACCAGAAATAACGTCAATTTTATTTTTTTTCATTAAAAACTCAATACCTTTACTCATGCCATCGGCAACGCCACGGCTTCGTTTTACAACAGCATCGAAATCTTTATCAAAATCTTTCACGGTTAATCCGTAATCTCCTGCATGCTTAAGGTATTCGAACACTTGAGCAGACTTTAATAATGCTTTTGTTGGTATACACCCCCAATTTAAACAAACGCCACCAAGGTTTTCTTTTTCAACAATAGCAGTTTTAAAACCTAATTGAGAAGCTCTAATAGCTGTTACGTAACCACCAGGCCCACTTCCAAGAACAATAATATCGTATTTACTCATCTGTAATTTTTTAAGGCACGAATTTACGAAATCGAAATTGAATAAAGAATTTAGAAGCTTATAAATTTATATCTTTATATTAGCCCTGTTTAGTAATAATGTTTTTATGAATATACCTAAATCTAGTTTTCCTAGAGTTGTCATTATTGGTGGCGGATTTGCAGGCGTGGCTTTAGCAAGAAAATTGTCTAAAAAAGAAGTGCAAGTTGTGCTTTTAGATAAGAATAATTACCATACATTCCAACCACTTCTTTATCAGGTTTCTACAGGTGGTTTGGAGCCAGATTCTATTGCGTATCCTATTCGGAAAATATTGAAAAACTTTCCTAATTTTCATTATAGATTAGCCGATGTTACAGAAATAGACACCAACAATAATACTGTAATTACCAATATAGGGGATTTAAAATTTAGCTATTTGGTAGTTGCTTCTGGGTCTCAAACAAATTATTTTGGTAACTCGGACATAGAAAAGTATAGTATGGCCATGAAAACCATACCACAATCTTTAGATTTAAGAAGTTTAATATTAGAAAATTTTGAAGAAGCGTTATTAACATCAGATTTAAATGAACGTAACGCGTTAATGAATTTCGTAATTGTTGGAGGTGGACCTACAGGTGTAGAGTTAGCTGGAGCTTTGGCCGAAATTAAAAAAGGTATTTTACCTAAAGATTATCCAGATTTAGACACCCGACTTGCTCGTATTAATATTATTCAATCTAGTGGCAGTTTATTAAAAGGAATGAGCGATAAAGCATCTGCAAAAGCAGAAGATTTTTTAGAAAAACTAGGGGTTAATATTTGGAAGAACGTAAGAGTTACTAATTACGATGGTAAAACTGTAACCACAAATACCGATTTAACTTTTGAAACAGCCACCTTAGTATGGGCTGCGGGTGTAAAAGGTGCTACTATAAAAGGTTTAGATGCCGAAAATTTTGTGAGTAGGGGTAATAGACTCTTAGTTAATCAATACAACCAAATAAAGGGTTTCGATCATATTTTTGCTATTGGCGATGTTGCTATTATGGAAAGCGAAGCAACACCATACGGCCACCCCATGATGGCGCAACCAGCCATACAACAAGGCGATTTATTAGGCGAAAACTTATTACGTTTTATAGAAAACAAAACGATGACTCCCTTTGTTTATAAAGACAAAGGCTCTATGGCTACCATAGGTAGAAATAAAGCCGTTGTAGATATGCAAAAATTTAAATTTCAGGGCGTTTTTGCTTGGTTTGTGTGGATGTTTGTCCACCTATTCTTTTTAATAGGTTTTAGAAATCGTATGGTCGTATTTGTAAATTGGGTGTATAATTACATCCGTTTTGATAGGGAAGCTAGACTTATTATTAGACCATTTAAAAATAAGTTATTAGAGTAATGCCTATTTAATAGGCTACTCTTTTGGAATAAATTTTAACGATACACCATTAATACAATGGCGCTTACCTGTAGTTTCCCTTGGGCCATCGTTAAATACATGTCCTAAATGTCCGCCACAAGTTGCACAATGCTCTTCTGTTCTTGTGTATCCTAAATTACGATCGGTAGAGTAGGCTACATGACCTTTTATTTCTTGATCAAAACTTGGCCATCCAGTACCAGAATCAAATTTATTTTCACTTTTAAATAAAGGAGTGTTACAAGCTTTACAAACATAAACTCCGTCTTTATAATTTTTATTTAGAGGACTTGTAAATGGGCGCTCTGTGCCTGCTTTTCTTAAAACATAATATTCTAAGCTAGACAGTTCGCTTTTCCATTCGGTATCCGTTTTTGTAACTTTATAAGTTACGGGTTCTTTTTGGGCGTTACCTTTACAGTTTAAAAATAATAGCGTTAAAAAAAGTAAAAAAATATTTTTCATAATGTATGTTGTCTTAATATGTTATTCTAGTAGTCGATTAAGCACGGTATACTTAACAAATGATGCTGTTTTTGTAGTGACAAAAAAAATAATTTGTGTCACATTATTATAAAGGTACATTTTTTGTACATTTATAAAACATAAATCTACATATCATGAAAATAAAACATACCATTTTGGCTTTGGGCGTGACGGCTTTAATAGCATCTTGCGCTACAAATCCTTTTACAGGAAAAAAAACAATGGCATTAGTGCCAAATTCTCAATTATTCCCTACCGCATTTTCTCAGTACGACCAATTTTTAACTTCTAACAAGGTTTTAACTGGTACTAGTGATGCTCAAATGATAAAACGTGTTGGGCAACGTATCGCTGTTGCTGCAGAACGTTGGTTAAATGCAAATGGGCACGAAGGTTATTTAAATGATTATAAATGGGAATATAATTTAGTAGACGATAAAAATGTTAACGCTTGGTGTATGCCTGGAGGTAAAATCGTTTTTTATACCGGCATATTACCTATTGCAAATGGCGAAACAGGGGTTGCAGCTATAATGGGACACGAAGTAGCTCATGCTTTGGCTAACCACGGACAGCAACGTATGAGTGCTGGTTATTTACAACAAGGTTTGGCTGTTGCTGGTAATATTGCCATACAAGACGAGAAATCTAGAAACACTTTTAATCAATATTATGGTGTTGGCTCTCAGGTAGGGGTTATGTTACCTTTTAGTAGAAACCACGAAACAGAAGCCGACCGTATAGGTCTTTATTTAATGGCTATTGCTGGTTATAACCCGACAGAAGCTGCAGAACTTTGGAAGCGTATGAAGGCTAATAGTGGGGGAGAAGCACCACCAGAAATGTTAAGTACACACCCATCTAACGATTCTAGGATAGCAAATCTTACTGCTTTGGCTCCTAAAGCCGTTGCAGAAGCACGTAAATTTGGTGTTACTTCTTTTAGATAATTTAAAAATTATTACATTAATAAAAAGAATTAATTAACTTAGAAGCTACTCTTTAATTAGAGTAGCTTTTTTGTTTACCACACATAGTGTAAATATATTTAAAGAAAACAATATGAGTCATTTAAAAAAAGGAGATAAGAAATTATTAAATGCATGGGCTTTTTACGATTGGGCAAATTCTGTTTACACTCTAACAATAGCATCTTCTATATTTCCAATATTTTATTCTGCTCTTTTTTTAACAGACACAAAATTGGTTCACGCTTTTGGTACAACATTTAAAAGCACAGCACTTATTACATTTGTAACAGCTTTTACTTTTTTAATAGTAGCCATTATTTCTCCCATTTTATCTGGCATAGCCGACTATATTGGTAATAAAAAAACCTTTTTAAAATTCTTTTGTTATTTAGGTAGCATTGGCTGTGTAGGACTTTATTTTTTTAGCTTAGAGCGCATACATTTAAGTTTGCTTTTTTACTTTATGGGATTAATAGGTTATTGGGGTAGTTTGGTTTTTTATAATTCATATTTGCCAGACATAGCACATCCAGAACAACAAGACGCCATTAGTGCCAAAGGGTTTTCTATGGGTTATATTGGGAGTGTTTTATTGCTTATTCTAAATTTAGCAATGGTTATGAAACCCGAATTATTTGGGTTTGATATTAGCATAGATCATTCTGTAATAAAACATGGAGATGAGGAAGCAATACTTTTAGCTTTAAAAAGCGCAAAAAATGAGGCCTCGTTTAAAGCTATGAAAATTGCTTTTATTACCGTTGGTATTTGGTGGGCTGTGTTTAGTCAGTATACATTTTACATGCTTCCAAATAACATTGATAATAAAAATAAAATATCTCGATCTATAATTTTTAAGGGGTTAAAAGAATTGAGATTGGTTTGGAGTGCATTAAAGCTTAACGATAAATTAAAAAGATATTTATATGCCTTTTTTGTGTTTAGTATGGCTGTACAAACAATTATGCTAGTAGCTGTTTATTTTGGAGAAGAAGAAATTAGTTGGGGTGGTAAAGATGCTAAAACTATAGGGTTAATTGTAAGTATACTTGTTATACAAATAGTTGCCGTTTTAGGTGCTTTTTTAACCTCTAAATGTTCTAAGATATTAGGTAATATAAAAACATTAATTCTTGTTAACATTATATGGATGGCTTTATGTGTTTACGCCTATTTTATGAAAACGCCTTTACAGTTTTATATAGCAGCAAGTCTTGTAGGCTTAGTTATGGGAGGTGTACAATCTTTAGCGCGATCTACATATTCTAAATTTTTACCAGAAACAAAAGATACTACATCGTATTTTAGTTTTTATGATGTAGCAGAAAAGATAGGTATTGTTATAGGTATGGGTATTTTTGCAACCATAGATCAAATTACAGGTACCATGCGAAATGCCATTTTGTTTTTATTTGTCTTTTTCTTGGCAGGCGTTATATTGCTATTAAGAGTAGAAAAAAAATAGTATAACCAAAGTTACATATATAAAGAATTAATAGTTAACACCATGCTACTTTGATTTATATGTACATATAAGATTAATTACCAATAAGATTTATGTGTACTTTAACATGAAACTTATCTTCTTAAAGCTCCAGAGGTATTACCGCCCATTAAGCTTTTTACATTTTCTAGCGATACCATATTTACGTCTCCCATAACGGTATGTTTTAATGCACAGGCTGCAGTCGCAAAGTTTAGTGCATCTAGCTCATCTTCATAATGTAATAACCCATAGATTAAACCTGCGGCAAAAGCATCTCCTGTACCAACACGATCTATAACATGAGAAATGTTAAGTAATTTGGTTTTTATAAACTTTTTTCCTGTCCAAAATCTTCCTTGTATAGCTTGTTCCGAAGCACTTATAGATTTTCTTTTTTTTCCTACCACCTTCTTGATTTTTGGATAAGCTTTCATAAGTAACGCAGCAGAGTCTTTAAATTTGCTTCCTACTTGTCCAAGACCAAAAATATCGTGAATCCCTTGAGGACTTGTAATTACAATGTCGCAATGCGCTACTAATTGGGGTATAATTTCTTGCATGGTTTTTCCATATTTCCACATGTTCTCTCGTGAATTTATGTCGCCAGAGACTGTAATACCCATTTTATTTGCTGTTTTAATAGCTTCTAAACAGCACATAGCGGCTCCTTCTGATATTGCTGGTGTAATACCAGTCCAATGGAACCAATCTGCACCTTTTAAAACCGTTTTCCAGTTAACCATATCTGGTTGTATTTTGGAAAAAGAAGAGTTCTCTCTTTCATAAGTAACAACACTTGGTCGGTGTACAGCTCCTTTTTCTAGAAAATACATGCCTAATTTATTATCGCCATAAATAATTTGGTCGCTACTTAACCAATTTTTTCGTAAAAATTGCGTGGCCGCTTTTCCTAATGCAGTATCGGGAAAACGAGTCATGTGTGCCGCTTTCATACCCAGGTATGCACACGAAATAGCTACATTGGCTTCGCCACCTCCATAAACAATATCGAAAGAGTCTGCTTGAGAGAACTTTAAATGCCCTGGCGGGGATAAGCGCATCATTACTTCTCCAAATGTTACGAGTTTCTTAGCCATATTTTTTCGTTTATAAAGTTTGTTTTTATATT
>CALHCQ010000055.1 GCA_937936645.1 uncultured Algibacter sp. | reverse complement strand
AAATAATATTACAAATTTTGGATGCTTTGTAGATATAGGTGTTAAAGAAAGTGGATTAATACATATTTCTAACCTATCGGATAGTTTTGTTAAAGATGTAAACAACCATGTAAGTTTACACCAACACGTATTGGTAAAAGTACTAGAAGTCGATTTAGCAAGAAAACGTATTCAATTAAAACTTATAAAGTAAGTCGCTTAAATAAACACAATAAAAAAAAGGGTTTAGAAATTAATTTCTAAACCCTTTTTTTTATGTGCAAACAGATACAATTATCTATTCATGTTCTTTATTTCTTCTGTAAAGGTGTCTAAATCTGCACCTGCATCTACAAGCTTTAAGGCTTTATCTATAACGTATTTTACGTTTTCTGGCTTAAAACCAAGACCTACAGATATTTTTTTAAGTAACGTGTACTCATTATCTTCTTTTATCTGATCTACATAAACCATACGCACTAAATCGTACAAACGCTCTAAACGCTTATCGTAAGATGCTGGTGGGTTTATTGGGTGAGACTCATAATTTTCTAAAATAGATTTAAAATCTCCTTCTCCTATCTCTAACCTTCGCGCCAATCTTTCTAAAAATTGCTGCTCATCATCTGTAATAACACCATCTGCTTTTGCTACACGTACAATAGCTGCAAAATGACTTTCATTACGCTTTTTAAATCCACTATCAAATAAATCTGAAAACGACATATATTTCTTTTTTTTAAAGGTACAAACCTACATATTATTTTTCAATATTTAATATTCAAATTTTAAATATTTAAACCTTATCATTTAACAATCTACACTTTGCAAACACCATAGACTATTACAGGTGTTACAAAACAAAATAAAGTGTTTAACTCGTGGTAGGCTAATAAAATAACGGCAATCTTATTTTAATTATTGTAAGCACTAACAATTAAGTAAAAACAAGCTATAAATAATCATTTTTAAAATTTAACTAACGCGAAGTATGCCGTATCTTTACATTTAGAAAAACAAAATAAAGTGAGCAAATCTATACTCTCGCAAACGTATGCACAGGTTTTGCAAATGCAAAACTTAAATAAAGCTATTAATACACCGCTAAGTAGAACGCATTTAAAAGGCCTTATTGGATCTTCTTTTTCGTTTATAATTTCTGAGTTATTTAAAACAGCCGACAAGCCTTTTCTTATTATTTTTGATGATAAAGAAGAAGCTGCATTTTTTCTAAACGACCTCGAACAGTTAGGTAACGACAAAGATGTTTTATTTTACCCCGGCAGTTACCGTAGGCCTTACCAAATAGAAGAAACCAATAACGCAAACGTACTTTTGCGAGCCGAAGTCTTAAATCGTATAAATTCACGCAAAAAGCCGGCAATTATAGTTACATACCCAGATGCTCTTTTTGAAAAAGTAGTCACTAGAAAAGAATTAGAAAGCAACACTTTAAAAATTGCAGTTAACGACAATTTATCTATAGATTTTGTAAACGAAGTTTTATTTGAATATCAATTTAAACGTGTTGACTTTGTAACAGAACCAGGACAATTTTCTGTTAGAGGTGGTATTGTAGATGTGTTTTCTTTCTCTAACGACGAGCCTTACCGAATTGAGTTTTTTGGCGACGAAGTAGATAGCATTCGAACCTTTGACGTAGAAACACAACTGTCTATTGAGCAAATAAAAAAAATAAACATCATACCCAATGTTGCCAATAAGCGCTTAAGCGAAAGCAGGCAAAGTTTCTTTAAATACATAGCACAAAAAACCGTTGTTTGTATTAAAAATGCCGATACCCTATTTTCTAGAATAGATGATTTTTATGAAAAAGCAGAGAATGCATTTAAATCTTTAGATAACGAAATAAAACAACTTGAGCCCGATGCATTATTTTGCAATGCGGCACTATTAAAAAAACAAATACTCGATTTTAACATTATAGAGTTTGGCCGATCTGTTGTTTTTAATACCTCGGCTGCAGATGCTTTGTTCTTTAAAACCAGTCCGCAACCAACATTTAACAAACAGTTTAACCTATTAAGAGACGATCTAAACGCAAATCATAACAAAGGTTACACCAATTATATAGCCTGTGCTTCGCAACAACAAGCAAAGCGTTTTAACGATATATTTAACGACAGTAAATCCAATAAAGATACCAACCAAGATGTGGCTTATAAAACCCTTGTCTTATCGTTGCACCAGGGGTTTATAGATCACGATAATAAAATAGTTTGCTATACAGATCATCAAATTTTTGAGCGCTATCATAAATTTAATTTAAAAAATGGCTATGCAAAAAAACAAGCTATAACACTTAAAGAGCTTACAAATTTAGATATTGGTGATTATGTAACGCACATAGATCATGGTATTGGTCGCTTTGGCGGACTTCAAAAAATTGATGTAGAAGGTAAAAAGCAAGAAGCCATAAAACTTATTTATGGCGAACGCGACGTTTTGTATTTAAGCATACATTCGCTACATAAAATAACCAAATTTAATGGTAAAGACGGCAAGGCACCTAAAATACACAAACTAGGCAGTACAGCATGGAAAACCCTTAAACAAAAAACCAAGGCACGTGTTAAACATGTAGCCTTTAATTTAATAAAACTTTACGCAAAACGTAAAACAGAAAAAGGGTTTCAATACAACGAAGACAGCTACATGCAGCACGAGCTAGAAGCCTCTTTTATTTACGAAGACACACCAGACCAAAGTAAGGCTACAGCCGATATAAAAAATGACATGGAAAGCGAACGCCCCATGGATCGTTTAATTTGTGGCGATGTAGGCTTTGGTAAAACAGAAGTCGCTATACGTGCCGCATTTAAAGCTGTAGATAATGGCAAACAAGTTGCTGTTTTAGTACCAACAACGGTACTAGCCTACCAACATTCTAGAACTTTTTCTAAACGTTTAAAAGATTTTCCTGTTACTGTAGACTATGTAAACCGTTTTAGAACTGCTAAAGAAAAAAGAGAAACACTAGAAAACCTTGAACAAGGCAAAGTAGATATTATTATTGGCACCCACCAACTAGCTAATAAAAGTGTAAAATTTAAAAATCTAGGGTTGCTTATTGTAGATGAAGAACAAAAATTTGGAGTTAACGTTAAAGAAAAACTGAAAACCATAAAAAACAATGTCGATGTTCTTACCTTAACGGCAACACCTATACCGCGCACATTACAATTTAGTTTAATGGCAGCCCGCGACATGTCTGTTATTACAACACCACCACCAAATAGATACCCCATAGAGAGTCATGTTATTCGCTTTAGCGAAGACGAGATTAGAGATGCTGTAAGTTACGAGATACAACGTGGCGGACAAATATTTTTTATTCACAACAGAATAGAAAACATTAAAGAGGTTGCCGGCATGATACAACGCCTAGTACCCGATGCACGTATTGGGGTTGGGCACGGACAAATGGAAGGAAAAAAGCTTGAGGAGCTTATGCTGCGATTTATGGATGGCGCCTTCGATGTACTTGTAAGTACTACAATTATAGAAAGTGGTTTAGATGTACCCAATGCAAATACCATTTTTATTAACAATGCCAATAATTTTGGACTAAGCGATTTACACCAAATGCGAGGTCGCGTTGGCCGAAGCAATAAAAAAGCATTCTGTTACTTTATTACACCAGAGTATTCTGCCATGACAGACGATGCCAGAAAACGTATTACAGCCCTAGAACAATTCACCGAATTAGGTAGTGGCTTTAATATAGCAATGAAGGATTTAGAAATTCGAGGTGCAGGCGATTTACTTGGTGGCGAACAAAGTGGTTTTATGAATGAAATAGGCTTTGATACCTATCAAAAAATATTAAACGAAGCCATAGAAGAGCTTAAAGAAAATGAATTTAAAGACTTATACGACGAGCCTCTAGAAGATAAAGTGTACGTTAAAGATGTTACTATAGATACCGACTTTGAATTACTATTTCCAGACAGCTATATAAACAACATCGCAGAGCGCTTAAAATTATATACCGAGTTAAACGAACTTAAAACAGAAGAAGAACTAGACGCTTTTAAAAAGAAATTAATAGATCGCTTTGGCGAAACACCTCTAGAAGTGACCAATTTGCTAAAAAGTGTCCAAATAAAGTGGTTAGCTTGTAAAATAGGTTTCGAAAAAATTATTATGAAACAAGGCAAACTTGTTGGCTACTTTGTTTACGACCAACAAAGTAATTTTTATCAAAGCGGAAACTTTACAAAAGTGCTTAAATTTGTACAACAAAACGCAAATATTTGTAAAATGAAAGAAAAACAAACGCGTGGAGGCTTAAGATTATTACTTACTTTTGAAAACATTAAAACTATTAATCAAGCTTTAGAAGCAATAAAACCAATTATGGCTTAATTTTTGTCTAGTTTTTACTAAATAAACGCTTACATTTATAAAAAGTTAAAAAATACAATTGTACAACAGCAATTATAAAAACATAAAAAAAGCAATGTATAAACGCCTACTTACTTTACTTTTATTAGTACCTACAGTACTTTTAGCCCAACATTCCATTAAAGGAACTTTTACACCTGCAAAAGATTTTAAATTTGCTTTATTGTATAAAGTTACACCACAAGTAGCCACCTATGTTAATAATGCACAAATTAACGAAAAAGGAGAATTTGAGTTTAAACTAGATTCTACAATTACAGCTGGTGTATATAAACTTGTGTATGCTATACCACAAGAAGATTATAATTTTGATATTATATATAATGGTAAAGAAGATATAGAACTTGAGTTTAACAACGAAACAGGCGTTAAATACAAATCTTCTACAGAAAATATTATGCTAGCCTCTTACAGCGCAAGTATGTATAAAATTACAGATAAAATAAACGCTTTTTACCGAAAAAACAATAAGAAAGATGCCACGTTAAAATCTCTTTTTAAAGCACAAAAAGAAACCCAAGAGTATTACGAAAATACTGCTAACGGTACAATTGCTCTTAATTTTATTAAAGCACACAAACCTTATATTCCAAATAGCGCAGAAGACTTAAACACGTACACCGAAAACATAAAAAAACACTATTTTGATGCTGTAGATTTTAACAACCAAACCCTACAAAGCTCAGATTTTTTAACCGAACACATGTTTAATTACGTGTATGGTGCCAATGCTGAAGAAAGTGAAGACGACACAGCAATTTACAAAGAGAATACTAAAAACTTTTTGTCTGTTGTAAACAGAGCTCCAACAAAAATTAAAAAAAGACTTTTAACAGATTTATGGCAGCAAATGGCCGATTTAAATTTTGAAAGTATTGCCAATTATATAACTAGAAATAGTTTAATGGATATTGCGATAAAAACAAGCGACAATAAACTTGTAGAAGCTTTAACATTATATAGAAACCTGTCTACAGGCAACAAAGCGCCAGACTTTTATTTAGAAGTAAAGCAAGATAGTGACAACCTTGTAGAAACCGAAGAAAAGCTAATTACTAAAAGGCTAAGTGATTTAGATCTTGCCGAAAATTATATTATTGTGTTTTGGAGCAGTACTTGCTCACATTGCCTAGAAGAAATTCCGCAATTACATCGCTTAATAGAAACAAAAGAAAAGGGACTGGTAAAAGTTATAGCCATAGGTTTAGAAGAGGAGCCTTACAAATGGAAAGGATTAACTTATAATTATCCGAAATTTATACACGTGTATGGCGAAGGCAAGTGGGATAATAAAATTGGAAATGATTATAACGTAACAGGTACTCCTACTTATTTTGTATTAAACAAAAACAAGGAAATAGTGTTTAAACCACAAGGATTTGAAGAGGTAAAATCTTTTTTTGATGTAGAAAAAGAATAATAATTTTTTATTTTTTGCCACCTAAAACCATAACAATTTCTCCTTTGGGAGGTTTGTTGGTATAATGCTCTAGTACTTCTTTAACAGTGCCACGTATGGTTTCTTCGTAAAGTTTTGTTAACTCTCTAGAGACAGAAACTGGTCTGTCCTCTCCAAAGTATTTGCAAAAATGAGTTAACGTTTTAACTAGTTTATGCGGACTTTCGTAAAAAATAATGGTACGGGTTTCTTCTGCAAGAAGTAACAAACGTGTTTGTCTACCTTTTTTTACGGGTAAAAAACCTTCGAAAACAAATTTATCGTTTGGCAAGCCAGAGTTTACTAGCGCAGGCACAAAGGCTGTAGCACCAGGCAAACAATCTACCTCTATATTCTGGGTAACACAAGCACGCACTAATAAAAAACCAGGGTCGGATATAGCAGGGGTTCCAGCATCGCTTATTAAGGCTATTGTTGTACCGCTTTGTATTTTTTGCACGACGCTATCTACCATACGATGCTCATTATGCATGTGGTGGGATTGCATGTGTGTTGTTATTTCAAAATGTTTTAAAAGTTTACCAGAGGTACGGGTGTCTTCGGCTAAAATTAAGTCGGCTTCTTTTAAGACCTCTATCGCTCTGTATGTAATATCTTTTAAATTGCCTATGGGTGTTGGTACAATGTAAAGTTTACTCATATATAATTAAAAATTAAATTTTAGAGTCTCGTAGCTATATCCGCGTAAGCGTAAAATTTATAAAGCCTCTAAAAGGAGATAAACTATTTGTTTTCGGAAGCAAACCATTCGGCAAAAGAGCTTTCGGTTTCTTGTAGTTTTAACGAATGAAGGTTGATGTGCTTTGGTAATCGTTTTTGTATTTTTTTTGCAAAATCGATAACCATCATCTCGCTTGTTGGTTGGTAGTCTACCAATAAAACATTGTGCCCCCTATCGCTTAACTCTTTTGCAAGTTCTACATGTGGGGTGTTTTTATTAAAAACAGTAGCATGGTCGAATACGTCTACAATTTCTTCTTTTACAATTTTTTTAAGATCGCCAAAATCTATAACCATACCAAACTTTACGTTGGTGCTGTCTGTAATAGGATTACCTATGACTGTTACAGATAATTTGTAACTGTGCCCATGTACATTTTTACACTTACCATCGTAACCGTATAATGCATGACCTGTTTCGAAAGAAAATTGTTTTGTAATACGAATGTTATTCATTGCTAAACTAAATTTAGCAGCAAATATATTCATTTTTAAGAGCAATTAATTCTTTTAATTTGCTTTTAGACTGTAAGTACTTTAAAAACATTTACGATGAGGTGTTGTTAGAAAGAAATTTTTAGCGTTTTTTTATTCTATTTACAAGGTAGATTATTATTAAAACCAACCCTAAGACTAAAAAAAGACCATTTCCACTTAAAAACGATAAAATATCCATATTGTATTTTTTTATTTAGTCTTGAAATATACAAAGAATATTAAAATAATTAGTGCCACATATTCTTTAGCTTTTCGTTTTTAGAGCTAATGGGTTAAATGTGTTTTTAAACTTAATAATTAGTGGTAGACCACGTGCTGTTATCCAGAATGTTAGGGCAAAAAATATACCTTGAAGTTTTATGTCAAAATAATCGAAAATAAAAAGTGTAGGTAAAAATACAGCAAAGGTAGCAAACAGAAGTACGTTACGTAAATAGGCCATTTGGCCAAGCCCTTTAAAAATACCATCGAAAATGAAAGCTAAAGAACATAGTGGTTGCATTATTAAAACCAACCAAAAGACGGTATAAAAGGCATTTAATACATCGGGAGCTTTGGTAAAAACAGGTCCAATATAACTATATAAAACAGTACCTAACACACATAAAATAACACCTATATAAATACCGTATTTAGTGAGTCGTTTACTTAATTTTAAGAGTGCCGCGTAATTTTTAGAACCTAAATATTTACCCGATAAAATATTACCTGCACTTGCATAACCGTCTATTATAAAAGCGCCTAAAAACCATAAATTAATAGCTATGGTGTAAGCTGCAATGTAAGAGGCGCCATAACTTGTGGCGTAGGCACTTGCAAAATAAAGTGTTACATTAAGTGCTATGGTACGTATAAAAAGATTAATTATCATGCCTACAAAACGTTTCATTTCTTTATTTAAAGGAAATACAACACGTAAGCTAAAATCTGTTTTTTTTATAAAAAAACAAACAGCACACAATGCCATAACGCCTTGAGATATAACGCTAGCATAGGCAGCACCTTTTATGTGCATCGCAGTAAGGTAGCCTGTAATACCATATACAAACACATAGTCTAGAACAATATTAATAAGGGCACCTACTATAGCGATTACCATAGGATAAAATGTGTTTTGCAACCCTCTAAAAGTGCCAAAAATAGCCATTACAAATAGTGTAAAGGGGAAACCTAGTACGCGTATTTTATAGTAAGAAACACTGTAACTTAAAACCAGTCCTGTGGCATTGTAAAGCTTAAAAATATGTTTTGCAAAAGGATATGTTATTGCAATAATTAATATACTTATAGATGTAATAATAAAGATAGCTTGAGCGGGTAAACTTTTAATTTCTTCTAATTTATGAGCTCCAAGGTACTGCGATATGATAGACGATAATGCGCTACGTGTTTGTCCAAAAACCCAAATAAGCATAGACAAAAATGTGGTAACAATACCTACAGCTGCTAAAGAGGCTGTGGCATTGTAAGGTACATGCCCAACAATGGCTGCATCTGTTAGAGACAAAATGGGCTCGGACACTCCAGATATTAATGCTGGAATGGCCAATTTGTTAATCTGTTTAAAACTAATATCGTTATTCAAAAAAAGAATTTTAGAAGCACAAAGGTCGATAAATAAATACAGTTTATGATATAAAATCAAATTAGAGCTGTAATATTAAAATTTTAGACTTTATAATTTTAAAAGCTCTGAACTTTAGCTTATTTTTGACTCTTTAAAACCAATCTAAATAAGCTTGCAAGACACTTTAGCTAATCTTAAACGCGGAGAACAAGGTATAATAACCGATGTCTCGTCTACAGAAATTCCTTTAAAATTATTGGAAATGGGTTGCCTGCCAGGTAACATTGTAAAACTGGTACAGCTTGCTCCATTTCAAGACCCCATGTATCTTAATATTAATGGCAGCCATCTAGCCATTAGAAAAGAAACCGCAAAGCATATTTTAATAGAAAAACAAAATGAGTAAGCAAATTAATGTCGCACTTATAGGAAACCCTAATACAGGTAAAACATCTTTATTTAATGCTTTAACAGGTTTAAACCAAAAGGTAGGAAACTATCCAGGTATTACTGTAGAGAAAAAAGAAGGTGTATGTAAATTACCTCGTGGCGTTAAAGCGCACATAATAGATTTGCCTGGTACGTATAGCTTAAATGCATCGTCGCTAGACGAGAATGTTGTTATAGAACTATTACTAAACAAAAACGATAAAGATTTTCCAGATGTTGCTGTTGTGGTTAGCGAGGTAGAAAACTTAAAACGAAACCTATTAATTTATACACAAATTAAAGATCTAGAAATACCAACCATTCTTGTTATTAATATGGCAGATAGAATGAGTTATAAAGGTATTTCTTTAGATATAGATTATTTAGAAAAAGAGCTAGACACTAAAATAGCTTTAATTAGTACACGAAAAAAAGAAGGTATAGAGCAATTAAAAACCCTTATATCTAATTATAAAGAAATTTCTAGTAATCCGTGTTTAAATCCTCAAGATATTGACAAGGATTATTTTGACAATTTAAAAAAAGCCTTTCCTAATCAATTAATTTATAAACTGTGGCTCGTAATAACACAAGATGTAAATTTTGGAAAAACAGATAGAAAAGATATTGATGCTATTGCGTCTTTTAAAACAAAAAGTAAAGGCGATTTAAAACGTTTACAGCAAAGAGAGACCATAAAACGCTACCAGTTTATAAACAATGTTCTTAAAAAAGGTAAAAAAATAGATGTGAATCAGGCCAAAGATTTACGTGCTAAATTAGACCGTGTTTTAACCCATAAAGTATGGGGTTATGCTATATTTTTTCTTATACTACTTACCATATTTCAAGCCATATACGACTGGACTGGTGTACCAATGGATTTTATAGATGGTCTATTTGCCAATGTTAGCGAATGGATAAAAAACACACTTCCTGCTGGTGCATTTACAAATTTACTTGCCGAAGGAATTGTTCCTGGACTAGGTGGTATTATAATATTTGTACCCCAAATAGCCTTTTTATTTCTTTTTATAGCTGTGCTTGAAGAAAGCGGCTACATGAGTCGTGTTGTGTTTTTAATGGACCGCGTAATGCGTCGTTTTGGATTAAGTGGTAAAAGTATTGTACCGTTAATATCTGGTACAGCTTGTTCTATACCCGCAATAATGGCAACTAGAAATATAGAAAACTGGAAAGAACGACTTATTACAATATTAGTAGTGCCATTTACAACCTGCTCGGCTAGACTGCCGGTATACCTAATTATTATTTCGTTAGTTATTCCAGACGAACGCTTTATGGGCCTGCTAAGTTACCAAGCTTTAACCCTTATGCTCCTTTACCTTATAGGTTTTGGTAGCGCTGTTTTATCGGCTTATATTTTAAACAAAGTTTTAAAAATAAAGAGTAAAACATTTTTTGTTGTAGAGATGCCCAACTATAAGTTGCCTATGCTAAAAAACGTTGTTCTAACAGTGCTAGAAAAAACAAAATCTTTTATTTTTGGGGCAGGAAAAATAATATTAGCCATATCTATTATTATATGGGTTTTAGGCTCTATTGGCACGAATAAAAATTACAGTAACGCTAGTACTATTGTAAACCAATCGGTAAAAAAACAAGGGTTTAGCGCTATACAAAACATATCTTTACACAATAAACAGGAACGTTATAAAGCAGCTCTTTTAGAAGAGTATAAAACATTAACACAACATCAAATTTTAGACTCCGTATCTAAAAAAACACCGGCATTTAAAACAGCGGTTATTAATGATGAAATAGCCTCTCTTAAACTAGAAAATTCTGTTTTAGGATATATTGGTAAAGTTGTAGAGCCGGCTATTAAACCGTTAGGCTACGACTGGAAAATAGGGATAGCCATTGTGAGTAGTTTTGCTGCAAGAGAGGTGTTTATAAGTACACTGTCTACAATTTACAGCGTTGGTAGCGAGTCTGAAGATGAAGAAGGTAAAACCATTAAAGCTAAAATGCAAAGTGAAAGACACCAAGTATCTAACAAAGCTGTTTTTACGTTTGCCTCAGGTATATCGTTGTTACTTTTCTATGCCTTTGCCATGCAATGTATGAGCACACTAGCTATAGTTAAAAAGGAAACAAATAGTTGGAAGTGGCCTATACTACAATTAACTATAATGACCCTGTTTGCCTATATAACGGCGCTAATTGCTTTTCAATGTCTTAAATAAACAAAATGAATACTATAATACAAAACATACTTGTAGTTGTTACCGTATTTGTAGCGCTTATCTATCTTGTAAAAAAATATTGGCCTTCTAAAGTTGACAAAAAAAAATCATCTTGTGGCGATAATAATTGCGGTTGCCACTAAAATTAAGATTTTTTTACAAATAAGTTATTAGCTATCATATTAGATATAATAAGCTCTTTATTGTTTACTAAAATAGTAACAGAGTTATCGAAAGGCTCTTTATAAAGTATTTTAAACGCAGTACCTAAAGCTATTTTATTTTTATCTAAGTACTTTAAAAATTCTGATGACGAGTCTTGTACACCTACACAAATAAAGGTATCGCCTACTGGCGCCTGAGACAACAAAATTTTATCTATACTTGTCATGTAACCTGTAGCATCTGGAATAGGGTCTCCATGCGGATCGTGGGTTGGGAAATCTAAAAAAGCATCTAATTGTTTTATTAACTTATCCGATTTAATATGCTCTAACTGCTCTGCAACTTCATGAATTTCATCCCAAGAAAAATTTAATTTATCTACCAAAAACACTTCCCATAATCTGTGCTTACGTATAATACCAATAGCTACAGATCGTCCTTTAGATGTTAAAGACACGCCTTTATATTTTTTATAATCGGCATAACCTTTTTCAGATAATTTTTTAATCATATCGGTAACCGAAGAGGCTTTGGTTTCCATTTCCTTAGCCACCGTATTGGTGCTTACATTGTTTACGCCTTGTTTACCTAAATGATAAATGGCTTTTATGTAATTCTCTTCTGTTAACGTTATCATCATAAAAATTTAGATGAACAAATATAAAAATAAATATATAATTAAAAATAATTTTTAGATTAACCTAAAAATATATTTATATTTGCTAAAAAAAATAATGAGATTTATACTAAGCATTGCTGTATGTTTATTTTATATAGGCTTAAATGCTCAATCTATTTCTGGAAAAGTAACTAGCGACGGTGACCCGCTACCCTTTGTAAATGTTTATATAAAAAGTTTAAAAAAAGGACAACTCTCTCA
>CALHCQ010000054.1 GCA_937936645.1 uncultured Algibacter sp. | reverse complement strand
AAAAATTCAGTCTAAAAAACCAAACAAAGAATAATTTGTTTTTGACACATAGGTTATTAACTTTGTGATACTAAGATTTTTTAAATAAATAACATAAAATTTTCGCTTTCGCGGAAGTTAAAACAAATAACATATAATTATGGGAAGAGCTTTTGAATTTAGAAAAGCACGTAAAATGAAACGTTGGTCGGCTATGAGTAAAGCCTTTACACGCATAGGTAAAGACATCGTTATGGCTGTAAAAGAAGGTGGCCCAGACCCAGATAGTAATTCTAGATTAAGAGCAGTTATACAGAACGCAAAATCTGTAAATATGCCTAAAGATAATGTAGAACGTGCCATAAAAAAAGCCAGCGAAAAAGGACAAGGCGATTATAAAGAAGTTATTTTTGAAGGATACGCACCACATGGTATTGCCGTTTTAGTAGAAACAGCTACAGATAATAACACACGTACCGTGGCAAATGTACGTAGCTATTTTAATAAATGTGACGGTAGTTTAGGTACATCAGGATCGGTGGTCTTTATGTTTGATCATACTTGTAACTTTAGAATTAAAGCTGACGGACTAGACCCTGAAGAATTAGAGTTAGAATTTATTGACTTTGGCGCCGAAGAGGTTTTTGCCGACGAAGACGGTATTTTAATTTACGCCCCTTTTGAAAGTTTTGGAGCTATACAAGCCGAACTAGAATCTAGAGACATAGAAATATTATCTTCTGGTTTTGAACGCATACCACAAGTAACAAAACAATTAAATGAAGCACAAGCTGCCGATGTTGAAAAACTATTAGCTAAACTTGATGACGATGACGATGTACAAAACGTATATCATACCATGCAAGAAACAGAAGCTTAGTTTAATAAACAACAATAACATAAAAAAAAAAGAGAACATATTTTGTTCTCTTTTTTTTATAAAAGTTCCATCGTTTTATTTCTATTTACTTTACCTGTATCTGTTTCTTTAAAAACAGAAATAAAAAACACGGCTTTTGGTATTTCGTATTTTTGTAAACCTTCATATAAACTAGCATCTAGCAATTTCTTTTTTCCTTCTATTACCAGAACGACTTTCTGACCTAAAACATCATCGTTAATTGCTGCTATAAAAAAACGACGCTCTAGTTTGTTTTGTAATTTCTCTTCTATTACCTCGGGGTATACCTTAACACCTCCTGTATTAATAACATGGTCGTACCGGCCAAGCCAACTAAAGGTTTTATTGGCATGTAATTTAACAATATCATTTGTTATTATAAGCTGGGGTGACAATCTAGGGGCATTAATAACCAAACAAGATCTAGCATCTGTACTTATTTCTATATAAGGCAAAACTTCAAATAAAGATAGTGCATCTACATATTCTAAATGATTAATCTTCTTTACGGCTATGTGAGTTACCGTTTCTGTCATTCCGTAAGTTTCGTAAATACGTGTTTTTAATTTAGACACTAGCTGCCGTAATAAACTAGAAACACGCCCACCACCAACAATTATGGTTTTTATATTTTCAATTTTATCTAAATTATACTGTAATTGCATGGGTATAAATGCCGAAAAATCATAATGTTTTCTTGTATCTATATTTAATTCCAATGCAGGTTTTATAATACTTAAATCTAACCCCAATATCATCGCTCTAACAAGCATCATTTTACCTGCAATATATTTAGCTGGTAATGCATGTAAAACGGAATCTCCTGGTTTTAATTTAAAAAAATCTCCTGTGGCAATGGCAGAGTTTACCATGGCTTGCTTATATATTTTTATTTTTTTAGGCTTTCCTGTAGACCCAGAAGTCTGTACGAACACATAATCATTAATATCTAACCAGTCTTGTAAAAACAAACCTAAGTCCTTTTCGTGAGGTTCTCCTTCTTTAATATAAGCGTATGCTAAATGCGTTAAATCTTCTTGGTTATAACTTACTGTGTTAATTTTAAATTTTAAATGAACTTTAGTGTAATGTGGTGTCATCTATCAACGTGTTTTTTACTGTGCCAAATAATTTATCGTTCCAATTAGTCCAATTATATTTCTTTGCTAAAATGAAAATAAGCACAGGAAAAACAACAAAAACAGGCACCATAATTTCTGTTAATTTCATGACTTCGGGGTCTCCTACATCTTTAAACACCGAATGCGTTTGCAAGGCTGTCCAATCTGCAGTTACCAACAAAGCCGTAAATAAATTATTGGCAGCATGAAAACCCAATGCTAACTCTAACCCCTCGTCCATTAATGTTATAATACCCAAAAATAATCCTGTTCCTATATAATACACCATAATAACGGGCCCCAATTTATCTACCTCAGGGTTAAATAAATGCAGCAACCCAAAGGTTAAAGATGTTGTTATTAACGGAATGTATTTATTTTTCACTACCACGCCTATGCCTTGCATTAAATAACCTCTAAATAAGTATTCTTCAAAACTTGTTTGAATAGGAATTAACAAAACGGCAATAATGCATAATATTACAAACGGAATTAAATTAAAGTTAAGCACATAATGCTCTGGAGTCATGTAATATTCTATACCAAATAACGATACAGATATAAAACCCCATAATATAAAAATAAACCAAAATCGTGACCAATCTACCTTTAAGCGTGTTGTTGTTAGTTTTAGTAAGGTGAAAGCATGTATTTTTTTTACAACAAAAAAAAGAGCAAATAAACCAAACACAAACATGAGTAACATTAAAAATAAATTTAAATTAGGCTCTAGTATAGACAAAACTTGCGTTTGATTTAAGTTTGATATATCGCCTCCTTTTGCTAATACTTTAATCATGATAGCTACCAAAAAAGGAGCACCACCAACAACTTGCCAAGCTAATAAAACAATAACCAACCCTAACAAATAGCGCCACCACTCGTGTAATCCTTTAAAAGCTTGTGCTATATACATATTATTAAATTTTTAAATCCCATGATTTTAAATTATTGTATGCTAGGGCACCATTATTTATATACAAGGGCGATGTAAAATTATTAGTAAACAAACCTCCTGTACCCAAACCTTGAGGCAGCAAACTATTCTTTTTATAGGTGTACTGTGCGATGGCATTTAAACCTATATTACTCTCTAAAGCACTAGTAATCCACCAACCAATATTTAGACTATTGGCTGTATTTATCCAAGAATCGCTACCAGAAAATCCACCAACAAGTGTTGGCTTTAAAATAATATATTGCGGCTGTATTGTTTTTAATAAACGAGCTTTTTTGTCTTCATTAAAAACACCTATTAACTCTTCGTCTAGAGCAATAGGCAAAGGCGTATTTTCACATAAATAAGCCATAGCTTCTATTTGTCCCTGCTTTATAGGTTGCTCTATAGAATGTAAATTATAATCTGATAATACTTTTAAACGCTCTAAAGCCTCGTCTGGATTAAAGGCACCATTTGCATCGACCCGTAACTCGATGTCGTTGGCTGTAAATTCTTTTCTAATAGACTTTAATAAATCTATTTCAGCATTAAAATCTATAGCCCCTATTTTCATTTTTATACAAGTAAAACCAGCCTCTATTTTTTCTTTTATTTGTTCACTCATAAAAGCCTTTGTCCCCATCCATATAAGTCCGTTTATAGGTATTGGATCATTTTCTTTAGAAAATTTCGAAGGATAAATTTGAAACGGGTCTTGACTATTTAATGATAAAAAAGCCATTTCTAAGCCAATTTGAATGCTAGGAAACTCGGTTAACATAGGTAATAAAGTATGGAGTCCTTTATTAATATTATTGATAACCCAAGTTAATTTGTCTTCGTAATCTATGCGATCGTCTATAGACAAGCCTTTAAACATACCACACTCACCAAAACCTTTTTTATTATCTTTTTCTAAAATAATAATCCAAGTTTCTTTTGTTTTTAACACACCTCTAGAAGTGCCACTTGCTTGTTTAAACTGTAATGTATGCTTTTTAAAACGTGCTTTTATCATGTATAAATTATAACTCTATATTATCACCTATACCTAAAAGCATAAGGTCTTTATTTTTATCAAAAAATTTACGTTTAGCAACCTCATGATCTATTTCTATGTAACCAAACGTATCGAAATGGTAACCTAAAACTTTGTCGCAGGCTACAAAATCGCTGGCTAAAATAGCATCGTCTACACCCATAGTAAAATTATCTCCTATTGGTAAAATAGCTAAATCTAATTTGGTTTGTAGTGGTATTAATTTCATATCGAAAGTCAACGCCGTATCGCCTGCTATATAAATATTTTTATACTCACTTTCTATAACAAAACCACCCGGCTGGCCGCCATATGTACCATCTGGAAAAGACGAGGTGTGAATAGCGTTAACGTATTTTACTTTACCAAAATCGAACTCCCAATTTCCTCCATGATTCATGGGATGCCCTTCTAACCCTAATTGCCCAAAATAATTTACAATTTCGAAATTCGAAACTATAACGGCATTTGTTCGCTTAGCGATAGCTTCTACATCTAAAATGTGATCTTGATGCGCATGCGTAACCAAAATATAATCGGCTTTAATTGTATTTATATCTATATGCGATGCGTTAGGGTTTGCCGAAATATATGGATCTACCAATATATTGATATCATCTATTTGTATACCTAAACTTGCGTGACCGTAAAATGT
>CALHCQ010000053.1 GCA_937936645.1 uncultured Algibacter sp. | reverse complement strand
CCTCTTAAATGTATAATTAAACCGTTTAAAAAATTACGTAAAATTTGATCGCCACATTCCATGTATTTTGGATGATCCTCTTTTCTAAAAAATGCGCCTAGTTCACTTTTAGATATCCTAAAATCTACAAGCGCTAGTATTTTAACAATATCATCATCTCTAAGTTTTAAAGCAACACGTAATTTTTTTAAAGTATCATTATTGGTCATAAGTATTTATATATGTCTAATTAATAAGTGCAAATCTAATTTAAATAGTTGTTATTGTTTTAATTCTTCTAATTTTTCTTGGTATTGTTTTATTTCGTCTCTAAGTTTAGCAGCTATAATAAAATCGAGATCTTTTGCTGCAGCTTCCATTAATTTACGCTTTTCACGTATTTTATTTTCTAATTCTGGTTTAGAGAGGTATAAGCTTTCTGGTTCTGCAGCTTTTGCAGCTTCTAGTTCATAACTGTACGTACTTACAGAGTTTTTAGACAATACACTATCTAGGCTCTTGTTTAATGCCTCGGGTTTTTTATTATGTTTTGTATTGTATGCTATTTGTTTGGCTCTACGATATTCTGTTTCATCAATTGTTTTTTGCATACTTTTGGTTATTTTGTCGGCGTACATAATGGCTTTGCCATTTAAGTTTCTAGCAGCTCTACCAACCGTTTGTGTAAGAGAACGTGCCGATCTTAAAAAGCCTTCTTTATCGGCATCTAAAATAGCAACAAGAGAAACTTCTGGTAAATCCAATCCTTCTCTAAGCAGGTTAACACCAACAAGTACATCAAAAAGACCTTTTCTTAAATCTTGCATAATTTCTACGCGCTCAAGGGTATCTACATCACTATGTATATAACGACAACGAATTTGTATACGGTCTAGATATTTAGTGAGTTCTTCCGCCATACGTTTAGTAAGTGTGGTTACTAAAGTGCGTTCATCTTTTTCTACACGAATTTGTATTTCTTCAATTAAATCGTCTATTTGGTTTAAACTAGGTCTAATCTCTATAATGGGGTCTAGAAGCCCTGTGGGTCTAATAATTTGTTCTACGTATACACCGTCGGATTTTTGTAATTCGTAATCTGCTGGTGTTGCACTTACATAAAGGACTTGGTTTTGTAAAGATTCAAATTCCTCAAACTTTAAAGGCCTATTATCCATAGCAGCAGGTAATCTAAAGCCGTAGTCTACTAAGTTTTCCTTCCTACTTCTATCGCCACCATACATCGCATGAACTTGCGATATGGTAACGTGACTTTCGTCTATAACCATTAAAAAATCGTCTGGAAAATAATCTATAAGGCAAAAAGGTCGCGTTCCGGGTGCTCTACCGTCTAAATATCTAGAGTAATTTTCTATACCCGAGCAATAGCCCAGTTCTCGAATCATTTCTAAATCAAATTCGGTACGTTCTTTTAAGCGTTTTGCTTCTAGGTGCTTTCCTATGTCTTTAAAATAGTCGTGTTGCTTAACTAAATCGTCTTGAATATCTTTAATAGCGTTTTGTAAAACATCGGGAGATGTTACAAACATATTTGCAGGATAAATGGTTAATTTATCATATTTTTCTATAACCTGATTGGTTAAAATATCAAAAGACTCAATATCTTCAATTTCATCTCCAAAGAAATGAATACGAAAAGCATCGTCTGCATAGCTCGGAAAAATATCTACAGTGTCTCCTTTAATTCTAAAATTACCATGCTTAAATTCGGCTTCTGTTCTAGAATATAAACTTTGTACTAATTTATGTAATAATTTTGTTCTAGAAATTTCTTGATCTCTTTCTAAACTAATTACATTTTTTTGAAATTCTATAGGGTTTCCAATACCGTAAAGACAGGATACAGATGCGACAACCAAAACATCACGTCTACCAGAGAGTAGAGATGAGGTGGTGCTTAATCGCATTTTTTCTATTTCTTCGTTTATAGATAAGTCTTTTTCTATATAAACACCAGATACGGGTATGTAAGCTTCTGGTTGGTAATAATCGTAATAAGACACGAAATACTCTACAGCGTTATTAGGGAAAAATTGTTTAAATTCTGAATATAATTGGGCTGCAAGCGTTTTGTTATGTGCCAATACTAGGGTAGGGCGTTGTACTTCTTTAATAACATTGGCTGCGGTAAATGTTTTTCCAGATCCTGTAACACCAAGTAAGGTTTGATATTTTTCGTTGGAATTAATTCCTTCTACTAATTTTTTTATTGCTTGTGGCTGATCCCCAGTAGGGTTAAATTCAGATTCAATTTTAAACTCCATATAACAAAATTACACAAAATTTAGGCGCTAAAGTGAATATTAAAAAAAGCCTTTAAAACATTTTTTTATCGTTTTAACGTAAAGTGGCCAGATAATTCCCTGCCATCTTCTAACTGCGCTTTAAACCAATAATCTCCGGTAGGCATTTTGGTGCCATTATAAGTCCCGTCCCAGCCGTTGGATTGTGGCGATAATTGTTTTATTAGCTTTCCATATCTATCAAAAATCAAAATATTTGTATTCGGTTGTATGGTAGCGCTAACACCTTTTAGTTGCCAAAAATCATTAAAACCATCTGCATTAGGTGTAAAGAATGGTACTTGCCCCACTACCGCTATTTCTAAGGTTGTTGTACCACAAATAAGTTCGTTTACAATAAGTGTATATATACCTGGTCTTACATTATTAAAAACGGGAGCTTCTTGAAAATCTATACTGGAACTTCCTTCTGCTTGTAGGGCATACTCATAGTTGCCATTGCCTAAATTATCTGTGTTTATACTAACAGAATTGTTAGACGATAAATCGTTAATAATAACATCTTCTTCTGTTAGTGTTGCACTGCTTGATGCATTGACTAATATTGTTCTAGATCTTGAACAGTTTGTTCCATTTATTGCAGTAAGTTTAACAGTGTAATTACCTGTTTGTGAAACCGTAATACTTTCTGTATTGGCTATAAATTGGTTGGTTACGCTGTTATCTAAACTTGTTCGTGTCCATTCGTAATTATAAGCCGAACCTGATTGATTTAAATTAACATCTAGTGTTATAGAAAAGTTTGGGTCTGAGGAGCAAATAATTCTTGGCGATTCTACTGTGAATTCTGGTTTAGAATTAACGACTAAGTCTACGGTTGTTGTAGCTGTGCATAGCGTGTTTAAAGGGTTTACAACCTCTATAATTATTGTTTGGTTACCCGATAATAGTGTATTTGGTAATGTAGGCGATTGTGTTACTTGGTTGTTATTGTTATCTATATAAGTGTAAAATATATCCATACCCACTTGATTACCTAATACGGTACTTTCTATAGATGAAAGATTAAAAGGAAACATTAAATCGTTATCTATATCTCCGCTATCTCCATCACATGCAGGAGCTATGGTTACAGGATTTGCAATGGGTAAGGTGTTTACAATAAAATTTATGGAAGTGTTGTATGTACAAGCTTCGTTTGTAGTGTTGTTGGTTATTGCCACATTTATAGTTTGTGTTTGTGTGGTAAAGGAGTTTGGAAAAGGACTAGGTATTACATCTCCGTTTTGGTTGGTGTAAACAATAGTTAAATCGTTTATATTTTGGTTACCAACAAGTGTGCTCTCTAACATAGCGGTGTTAAAATTAACGAATCCGTCTGTATCATCGTCGCAGGCTATAAAGTTTGCTACGGTGTTAGCATCTGGTAGAGCTTCTACATTTAGTTGTATTAATGGTCTTAACCCAAGACAGTCGTTGGCAGTACTACTATCTACTCTTACAAAAATAGTTTGTGAATTTGGTGCGTCAATATTTCTGTAATTACTAATGTCTGTAATTTGGTTTTGTTCTATTAATGCATCTTGTTCATTACGATAATAAGTGGCTGTTAAACCCGTTTGAGCCAAATTTGTAAATTCTTGTTGTATTAGGGCATCGGCATTACTAAAATTAAAGGTTGATATTCCATCTCTGTCATTATTATTGCTGTTATTTAGTCCGTTTTCATCTAAAAAATCATCACAGGAATAAAAATTTTGAATAGGAAAGTTAGAAAGTACAGATGTAGATGATACTACTAAATTTATTGCTGCGGTACTAAAACAACCAAAGTTGTTTTCTACTCTAGCCCAAACATTATCGTTACTAATATTTACGTTTTGATACATTGAAGGATTACTTATAAACGCCGTACTTGTTGTATCTCCATTTCTAGCAGCAGCTTCTGTGGTGTAGTAACTAAATGTTTCGTTTGTTGTATTTTGAGATATATTGATTTCGCTTTCTGTTAGATTAAATAAACTAAAACCAAGTGTATTATTATCATCATCATCACATTGAATTAATGTTACTGGGGTATTAACTGTAGGTATATTATTAACAACTAAAATAGCAGGCTGAGATGTTAAACCACATGTATTACCGTTTCTAGTTATTTGCACTCTATATTGATAATTGTTAAAAGTTACAGGTGTGTTATTTATATTTAAATTTTCAGTTTCTACGCCGTTATAATTGGTGTTGTTTGTAAGGTTTGTCCATGTTACACCGTCGTCTGTACTTGCCTGCCATTGTATTGTTGTAAATGGCGTGTCTAGTACTACTGTTATTATGGTATTGGCAAAGTTACATACATTAGTGTTTTGTGGTTGTTGATTTATAATTATTGGAGCTTCAATAATGTAATCGTTATTTGGTGCTGTGTATCCTATTGTTGTATTATTAACCAAGCCTAGTGCATTTACAGTGGGTGTTGTATCTCCTAAAAAATTATCATTATTATTATCATTAAATCCAGCTTCTGTAACATCATTACAATTATCGTTATCACTATCGCTATCTAAATAGTTAAATATAGTGTCTTGGTCTGTATCACTAGGGGTAAAGGCAATAATACCAGAATCGGTTACTGTTTCTGCTGTATCTATCCATCCATTTGCACCCAGATTTGTACTGTCTTCTATACCATCAAAATTAGCATCTGTTAAAAGCGTATTTAATTGCCCAGATTCTGTTATATCGAAAATACCATCGTTGTCGCTGTCTAAATCATATACATCTATAACACCGTCGTTATCTGTATCTATGGCTAGTGTGTTTAAATTATAAGCATCATCTAAACCGTCTAAATTGGCGTCTGTGTTTAACAGGTTAATTATGGTACCTGTATGCTCAATAAAATCTGGAATACCATCATTATCACTATCTAAATCTAAAGCATCTGGAATGCCATCATTATCATTGTCTTTGTTAAAGCAAGTTAAAGCTATGTTACCGTTAAATGTTGAGGTTTGATTGGTATTTGTTACATTGTGAGTAAGTGAAAAACCAGTCACTTGATTTGCTGAAAATTGATATGGTGTATTACCGTTTGGCGAAGGATTTATTCTGAATTGAATTTCTGATCCTGAAAATTGAGTTACTCCGGTTTCAAAAATACCATCAAAATTTGTGTCTACAAGCAATTGATTATCTGGATCTATTAAGGTTATATTTTTATTTCCTGGTATAATTTGTGCAATAAAAAACTCTCCTGTAACAACTGTTTTTGTGGTATTTAATGCTTCTGTAAATTTAATATTAACAGGTGCTGTAAATGTAATATTATAATTGTTTTGAGCATTTTTATCTTCTGGAATTGTACTTGTAATATCTCCATTAGATCTTAGGTTAAAAGTATTTGTACCAGTATTTGTTCTAATTTCTGAGGTGTTATTTGTTGCTATACTCATATTATTTGCACCATCTTGAAAGCGTAATATTGGATTTCTAGAGCTAGATAAATCCAGTATAACATTGCCGTTAGATTCTACACAATTTAAAATACCATCATTGTCATTATCTATGTCAATATTATCTATAATACCATCATTATCTATATCGCTCGGGCAAAGGCTAACTGGTATTTCTGCCGATTCTAGAATTAAACCAGAACATGCAATGGTACCTAATAATTTATAACGACCCGGTAATGTTGGTTTTATACTAGGAGTCGTAATATTTGTTGTTACAAAGCCTGTACCATCGTTAATAAACCACTCGTAAGTATCAAAATTTGCAATTTGTGATGCTTCTAGTGTTATATTGGGTATACAGTTTCCTAAGGTTTCAAATTGAGTATCAAAATTAATTTCAGGAGGAGAAGGGAAGCCCGAATAAAACCCTCCCGATGTAGCTGCACCACTGTAATTAAAGTATGCACAATATAATTCGTCGTTACCTTCTACACTTATATTACCTATAACATCTGTTATTCTATATGTTACATAATCGGGGTTTCCTGTAACAGTTCTTGCCGCACCAATTGGAAATGTTCTGTTATTATTTCTAACGGTTACGTTTGCACCTGTTCGTGTTACTATGGTTATACCTCCTGTATAAGGTAAGCTGCCGATTTCGTCTATATTGGCAATGTTATTTATGTTACCACGTGCTTCACAGCTTAGAGGTGGCACAAAAAACATGCCTTGGTTTGCATCATTAGGATTTCCATTATTCCCCAAACCACCCACGCCTTGGTAAGCAAATACTGGTTGGTTTGTTTCTACAAACATATTACCTTCGCTGTTATAATATATGCCTTCAAGTAGAAAATGATCTCCAGCATTTATGGTAGTTATGGGCGTATTATTACCATTAACGCGAATTTCTGTATTATTAACGTGAGCTACAATTAGTGCATTTTCCCAATCATCATTACCATCGCCACGAACAAAAATATAATTTTGACCTACTTTAGATAGCCCAGCGATTTGATCCATCCCATAATCTCTACCATTACCTTCACCAAAACTACCATTACTAGAACCACAATTTACTACAATGTCTTTATTAGATTCTATTAAGGCTCCAATAATACCATCTGTATTGTTTAAGTTTTGCAATGCACTATTGGTCGCAATGATATAACTTTCGCCTTGATTTAAGTTTATCGAAAAACTATTTGGTCCATTATAAGCTTCTATTACGGTACTCGAATTAATATCGCTAAAATCTATATTGGTATCGTCTTCTGTAGCCATAACAGATACAAAGTTTAAATAATTTAGCGTTGGGCTTAAGTTTGTAAATGCACCAACTCTAAAAGTTTTACCCAAACCAGAGGCTCCTTTACTAACCAAGGCACCTGCTTGAGATCCTGCATTTATTCTAACCGAAACATATACCGGGAAGTCTGCTTCTATTATAAAACCTTTGTTGTTTGTAATACGGCTTGTTTGGTTTGTTGTGCTAAATAATTGTGT
>CALHCQ010000052.1 GCA_937936645.1 uncultured Algibacter sp. | reverse complement strand
CAAGAATTAGGGCAGTTAGATCGTGCTTTTAAAAAAGATCAAAAACTAGATCTTATGCATATTGCAATATGTAAATTATTGTCTCCTTATGGTTACTATGAGTTAGATTTTGTAGACAACGATGGTTGGCCGCATTACCAGATAAAAGCCGAATTACCTAGCCTAAAAGCAGGAGAACAATCTGTTTTAATGAAGGAAGCCATTGTAAATTATTTTTTAGAGACAAACTATATTTTATAGTATAACTTTGTAAAAGCTGTATGTCATTTGCGTATTTTCCATTAAAAGATTAAGAATAAATTATCCTTAATTTTTGATCAATAAAATAAGAACGCGAAGCATGTATTGAAATAATGATACTTGTGCTTTTTATGATGTATTGATAAAAGCGCACTGCTGTTCATCTAGATACATGGATACAAGTAGTGGTGGTGTAGAGTAATATGTGCATTACCAAATAGCATTATTAAAAGCTTAATAAGATTTAAATAAAATAATAATTGTGCCTTCTTTA
The DNA here is from genome assembly GCA_937936645.1 of uncultured Algibacter sp. GTDB lineage: Bacteria > Bacteroidota > Bacteroidia > Flavobacteriales > Flavobacteriaceae > Postechiella. The sequence goes on along the minus strand of CALHCQ010000052.1, from coordinate 5,884 downwards.
CAGAAGGCATTTTTTGTGCGTAAAATTTATTAGATTTGCATTCGTTTTTAAATGTGGTTATGATAGACAAGATAAAAGAACTTATAGCAGAAGTAGAAGCTTTTAATGCAAAAACCAAAGATGAAGTAGAAGCTTATAGAATTAAGTTTTTAGGACAAAAAGGTATAGTTAAGCAGTATTTTGCTGAGTTTAAAAATGTAGCAAACGACCAAAAGAAAGAATTTGGCCAAGTTATTAATGCGTTAAAGAAAACCGCAGAAGATAAAATAAACAATTTAAAGTCTGAGTTAGAAAATAACGAAGTAGAACAAGGGGTTTATGGCGATTTGTCTAGACCAGGAGAGCCTGTTAATATTGGAGCGCGTCACCCTATATCTATAGTAAAAAATCAAATAACAGATATATTTTCTCGCATAGGTTTTAATGTAAGTGAAGGGCCGGAAATAGAAGATGACTGGCATAACTTTACAGCATTAAATTTACCAGAATATCACCCTGCTAGAGATATGCAGGATACTTTTTTTATACAAACTAATCCAGATATATTGTTACGTACCCATACAAGTTCTGTACAAGTACGTTACATGGAAAATAATACACCACCTATACGTACCATATCTCCGGGTAGAGTTTACCGTAACGAGGCTATATCTGCAAGATCGCATTGCTTTTTTCATCAAGTAGAAGGTCTGTATATAGATAAAGATGTAAGCTTTGCCGATTTAAAACAAACACTACAACATTTTACAACCGAGATGTTTGGGAAGTCTAAAATACGATTAAGACCTTCTTATTTTCCTTTTACAGAACCTAGCGCAGAAATTGATGTGTACTGGGGCTTAGAAACCGAAACAGATTATAAGATTACTAAGGGTACAGGTTGGCTAGAAATTGGAGGTTGCGGTATGGTAGATCCAAATGTTTTAGAAAACTGTAAAATAGATTCTACAGTGTATTCTGGTTTTGCGTTTGGTGTAGGTATCGATCGTATTGCGATGTTATTACATCAAATTGGAGATATTCGTTTATTAAGCGAAAACGATGTTCGATTTTTAGAACAATTCAAATCGGCATTGTAATCTATTCATTTATAAATAATTAAAATGAAAAAAGATATTGTTATTCCAGAAGTAAAAGGTGTTTACATAGCTGTTGTTAACGAGTACAATGATATTTATAAAACACAAGATTGGAATGCTTATATTATTAATGATAATGATATCGACTTAGATATGGTTCTTATTGTTACAGGTGGCTATTCTAAAGATAAGCAAACATCGGTGTTTAGAAAAAAACTAGATAAATTACCTAAGAAAAGTTATGCCAAAATAGAGCTTATGCAAGAGGAACTATTTGCATTAAATAATACATTTAAGGTTACTTATTTTGCAGGTAATACCATGTACGATAAAACATATTTGTTCAGACAAAATACGATTAATTTAAAAGCATTACAAGAAGTGCCTTTAATGCAAGCGCGAGGTGTGTTAGTAAAATAATGTTTTTTGCGTTTATGTTTAAAAATTAATTCCTTTTATCTTTTTATATTCTAGAATTGCTTTACTGTCTGATAGTAATGAAACGTAGTAGCAAACGCTAGTTAAACGCTCGTATAAACTGCTTTTTTCTATATCCTCACCTAGTGGTATACCATTTAAAATTAAGTTGTCGTAGTTAGATGCCTTATTGTTAAAAGTATTGTTTACAGCTTTTGTGTAGGTTTCAAGTAAGGTGTTAATAACACTGTATCCAGCAATTTCTTTGTCTACAACTTCGCAAGATTGGTATACATTCTCTACACTAATTTTAATAATATCTTTTATTTGTGCCTTGTATTTGCTTTTTTCCAACAAACCACAATCAAAATTACCGTTAAGTATATCGTCTTCGTTTTCCATAAAAATATCAACAGCTTCATTTATAAGCGTTCCTATGGCTAAAGCGCGTAAATATCCTATACGGTCTTCGGTGGTTTCTAGAGCGTAATAGTTTTCTGGTTTTATGGTGTTCCTTACTAATTTAGATAGGTACTCTAAAGCAAATTCTTCTTTAATTAATCCTAAATTAATGCCATCTTCAAAATCAATAATTGTGTAGCAAATGTCGTCTGCAGCTTCTACTAAGTAAGCAAGAGGGTGTCTAGAGTAGCTTAGGTGTTCTTTACTACGTTTTGTTAGGCCTAGTTCTTCAGCAAGATCTTTAAAAGCATATTTTTCAGACTGAAAAAAACCATATTTTTTATCTGCGATATGCTTGCTTGGTTTTTTTGGTAAAGACTCTTTAGGGTACTTTGTAAAAGCTCCTAGTACAGCATAACTTAAACGTAAACCACCACGTTTACCAGGCTTGTGTTCTGTTAATATTTTAAAACCATTAGCATTGCCTTCAAAATCACATAAATCTTGGTACTCTTTTGCTGTTAGTTTGTCTTTAAAAACTTTTCCTGGTCCCGTTATAAAAAATTCGCCAATTGCTTTTTCGCCAGAGTGACCAAAGGGTGGGTTTCCAATATCGTGTGCTAAAGCAGCCGCAGCAACAATGGCCCCAAAATCGTTAGATTTATAACCGTATTGTTCTTTTAAGTAAGGGTGTTTTGTTAATATTTTTTTTCCTACCAATCGGCCTAAAGAGCGCCCTACGACACTTACTTCTAAGCTATGTGTTAGTCTTGTGTGTACAAAGTCCGTTTTAGAAAGTGGTATCACTTGAGTTTTATCTTGTAAGCTTCTAAATTCCGAAGAAAATATAATACGATCGTAATCAACTTCAAAGCCCAAACGTGTTTCATCTTGATCTTTTCTTACGCGTTTCTCTGTGTCTCCAAAACGTTTTAGTGATAATAATTGTTCCCAGTTCATGGTATAAATAAAAAGCTTTTTTAAAGGCTAATAGTCGTAGTCTTAATAACTATATTAGTTGGTATTGGTTTTAAAATAGGACTTAAGTAATATCTTTTAATAAATGTCTACTACACCTGTGTTTATATTGTACATGGCGCCTATAATTTTTATTTCGCCATAGTTTTCCATTTCCTCTAAAATAGGACTTTCCTTTTTAATACGCGCTATGGTTAATAAAACATTTTGTTTGGCAACCTTGTTTACAAACTCTAAATTTTTAGAATTTCTTAAAGCGCTATCTATAGGCGTGGTTACTTGTTTTACAGCGGGTTTTATTTTATGTAACATGGTCGTTAAATTACCTAATATTACATCGTCGCAAGCACCTTTTACTGCGCCACAACTGGTATGGCCTAATACCATTATAATTTTAGTGCCAGCAAGTTTACAGGCAAATTCCATACTGCCCAATATGTCTTCGTTTACAAAATTACCTGCAATACGTATACTAAAAATATCGCCTATGCCTTGGTCAAATATAAGCTCTGCCGGTACTCTAGAGTCTATGCAACTTAATATAGTTGCATAAGGAAACTGCCCTTTGCTTGTCGCTGCTACTTGCTCTATTAAATCTCGATTTGCGTTTAAACGACTAACAAACCGTTTGTTACCTTCTTTTAAAAGAGCAATGGCATGTTTAGGGCTAATAGCATCTTGAGTTTTTTTTGTATGTGCTTTCATTAAGTAGTAGGGGGCTTTGTTCTAAGATATTTGGGGTTAAAAAATATCTGAAAACTGTTTTGGGTTTTCATAAACACCTTTACTAGACATAAATTTAATGTTTATTTGGCGTTCTTTAGCTTTTATTGCAAAGTCTTCTAGTATTTCAATAATATCATTATCAAGATACGTTGTTTTTGTAACATCTAGTTCAAGATACGTATTTTTTGGTAAATTTTCTAGTTCTTTTAAAATGGCACTCTTATTAAAAAAAGTAACCTGTTCTGCTAGTGTTATTTTAACGGTGTTTTTGTCGTTGTTTTTATTGTCTTGATTTAAAGAATGCGAATTTTGATAACTTTTTATTAAAACAATAGCAATACCTACAATTAAACCTAGCGCGATACCATAAAGTAAATCTACAAATACGATACCTATAACTGTTACAGAGAATGGTAACCATTGTTTCCATCCTAGGCTAAACATTTTTTTAAAAGTAGCAGGATTGGCCAATTTATAACCAACAATTAGTAATATAGACGCTAATACAGCAAAGGGTATTTTATTAAGAATATTAGGTATTAATACAACCGATATTAAAAGTAAAAAACCATGAATTATAGCCGATAATTTTGATTTACCTCCAGATTGTATATTTGCAGAACTACGAACAATAACTTGCGTTATAGGTAAACCTCCAATTAGGCCAGACACCATATTACCAATACCTTGAGCAAATAATTCTCTATTTGTTGGTGTAATACGTTTTAGTGGGTCTATCTTGTCTGTAGCTTCTACACATAAAAGTGTTTCTAAGCTGGCTACTAGTGCAATGGTAAAACCAGTAACAATAACGGTTTTATTAGTTATGGCACTAAAGTCAGGGAATTTTAATTGTAATAAAAACGAATCTAAACTATCCGGTATAGGCACTTTTACTAAATGATTGCTAGCAATACCTAATGTTGTATCTTTAGTTAAGATGTAAAATATTATTCCTAAAACCACAGCTGCAAAAGGACCTTGTATTAAGGTGAAAATTTTAGCTTTCTTAGCTAAAACATTAGACCAAAATAACATTAATAATAATGATGTTGCTCCAATTATAGTGGCTCCTAAACTTATATTGTCAAGTATACCGTTTGATGCCGATGTTATATCATCTCCGCCTTGGTAACCAAAAAAATGTGGTATTTGTTTTAGTATAATAATTATACCAATACCTACTAACATCCCTTTAATAACAGATGACGGGAAGTAATAGCCAATAACACCTAGGCGTAACAAACCAAATATAATTTGTATAAGACCACCTAAAACTACTGCAATCAAAAAATATTCGTAGCTACCTAAGGTACTTATAGCTGTCATAACTATAGCGGCTAAACCAGCGGCAGGTCCACTAACTCCTATTTGAGAGCCACTTAAAGCACCTACAACAATACCACCTATTATACCTGCTATCATACCTGCAAATGGAGGCGCTCCACTGGCTAAAGCTATACCTAAACATAATGGCAAAGCCACAAAAAATACTACTATACTAGCTGGAAAATCATTTTTTATATTCTTAAACATGTTTCATGTTTTGTGCTGTTAATCGAATTAACGTGCGGGTTAATATTGGTCTATTGTTATGTTTATATTGAGATGGCAGTTAATGGTTTGTTAAACAGTTATTTATGTGTTTTTTATCAATCTATTTGTGTTAAAAACTGCATTCGCGTGGCAAATATAATATATTTACTAGCTTTTGTTAAGTAAATCTTAATGTAGATTACTCGTGTTACATTAGTATAATGTTAAGCGTTAGCGCTTTTCCGTTTTGTTAAATAACATTAAGCTAACATTAGCACACTTTAGTTTAATATTGTCGTAACTTATTTGTTGTGCTTTTGAGTTTACTTTGCTTTGATTATAATTTTAATTTGATGAAAAATTTTTTCTTAGTATTTTTTCTTTTTGTTGGTGCAAATCTTTTTGCGCAATCAGTAACTTCGCTAAGTGGTCGTTTATTAGATCAAGAAGCCAATTTAGAGCCTTTAACGTTTGCTAAGGTGGTTATTAAAGAAACCAACACTAAAGTTATGACTGATGAAAACGGGAACTTTACATTTAAAAATATAGCGCCAGGACATTATACTATAGTATGTAGCTTTTCGGGTTACGAAACTAAAGTTATAGAAACAGAAGTAAAAAAATCTAACGAAAATTTTATAGATTTAAATTTAAGTGCAACAACCCTATCTTTAGACGATTTAATGTCTGTAGTTTCTTCAAATACAAGCGCTTCTATAAAGCACTAAAAAATAATTTGGCATAAC
>CALHCQ010000051.1 GCA_937936645.1 uncultured Algibacter sp. | reverse complement strand
TATTATAGTCGTAATATTGTCAGTTACATTTCATAAATAAGTTTTTTTATTCATTTATATGTTTTTAACATAGATAATTACGGTATGTGGTTTTTTTAGCCTATATTTTGTTAATATTAACGAAAAATAGTTAAAATATTTATTATTTAGTATTAAATTTATTCAGTAGAACTTAATAAAACTAAATAATATGAAAAAGCCTAGATTAATTTTGAAGTTATTACCTGCATTTGCAGCAATCTTTTTATTAACAACATCTTGCGATTCTAATTCTGATGAAATTCTAGAAGATGTTAGTGAGGTAGCTACACCAGAAACAAGTATAACTATAAATGAAGATGAAACACCTAATACATCTTCTAATACAGAACCTGAGTTAGAAATGACTACAGAGCTGGAAAATGATACTACTTCTCCATCTGAAGTTGTAGCAACTGCTGCACAAAGCGATGAGCTTGTAGGGCCTTATAATACATGTAATCCTGGAGCTAGTAATGGCAATAGAGTTAACGATATTGCCAACCCTATAAATAAAGGAACAATAGACGATAGGAGTTGTTATGCCGATTACTCTGAAAGTGTTATAAACGGTACAACATGGGGTGTTTATAACATAACAGATGGTTCTAATCATTTAGATACAAATGGTTTACAGCCTAGAATAGAGCGTTCTTTTGCTAGATCTAATGCTAACATAGGTAGTTTTGTAGAATTTAAAGGAACCGTTAGAATATTAGAAACTGGAAGTACAGGAAACAGAGGGACAGATGGAACTTACATTATGCAAGCTAAAGGGAAACATACTGGAGGAGGAGGTTCTCCAGATCCAGCCATATGTTTGTATTTAGCAAAACCTGTTTACGGAACAAATAGTGAAGGTGAGCGTGTACAGGTGTCATTCGACATATTTAGAGAACAAATTAATTTTAGAGGAGGGTCTGGGTCTAGAGGAAGACAAGTGGTTTTTCTTAAAAACGTAAAAAAAGATGTTCCTACAGCTATAGAGCTTAAAGTAGGTGTTAGTGCAGACCCTAACGACGCAACAAGAAAAATACATTATGCAAATGCTAAAATTGGAGGCGAGGTTTTTAACTGGAATATTCCAGAAGCTGAAAGAGCAACACAATCTGGTATAAGATACGGTGCCTATAGAGTACGAGGTGGAAGAGCGCAGATTAGATGGACAAATACTACTTTCGTGAGAAATAATAATTAAAAATAATTTTAATTTCATGATATAAAGCAACCTATTATAGGTTGCTTTTTTCATTTCTAGATAAGTTATAAAGTAAGTTTATGTTTAAATTATATCGATTAATTTTTATTTTGTAAATAAAAACTTATATTTAATAAAACAATATTTCATGCTTGTAAAAATATATGGTAGTGCTGTTTTTGGTGTAGAAGCTACTACAATAACAGTAGAGGTAAATGTAGACAAAGGTATTGGTTATCATTTAGTAGGCTTGCCAGATAATGCAATCAAGGAAAGTAATTACCGTATTGCTGCGGCTCTGCAAAATAATGGCTATAAGATTCCAGGAAAAAAAATAACAATTAATATGGCTCCTGCCGATTTAAGAAAAGAAGGTAGTGCTTACGACTTAACCTTGGCCATGGGCATACTTGCAGCTTCAAAACAAATAAAAAATGAAGCATTAAATAAGTATATTATTATGGGCGAATTATCTTTAGACGGTAGTTTGCAACCCATAAAAGGAGCCCTTCCTATAGCTGTAAAAGCGCGTGCCGAGGGGTTTAAAGGCTTTATATTACCCTTACAAAATGCTAAAGAGGCGGCCATAGTAAACGATTTAGAAGTTTATGGTGTAAATAATATAGAACAGGTTATTAATTTTTTTGATAAACAAATTCCTTTAGAACAAACGGTTATAGACACGCGTAAAGAATTTAATAAAAATTTAGAATTTCCCGAATTCGATTTTGCCGATGTAAAAGGGCAAGAAAGCATAAAGCGTTGTATGGAAATTGCAGCAGCCGGCGGACATAATATTGTTTTAATTGGTCCACCAGGGTCTGGTAAAACCATGTTAGCTAAACGTTTGCCCAGTATTTTACCACCCATGACATTATTAGAAGCTCTGGAAACTACAAAAATACACTCTGTTGTAGGTCGTGTAAAAGACACGGGTTTAATGGCGCAGCGTCCCTTTAGGAGTCCACATCATACCATATCCGATGTAGCACTTGTAGGTGGAGGCTCTTACCCGCAACCAGGCGAAATTTCCTTATCGCATAACGGTGTTTTATTTTTAGACGAGTTACCAGAATTTAAGCGTAGTGTTTTAGAGGTTTTAAGACAGCCTTTAGAAGATAGAGAAGTCACTATTTCCAGAGCAAAATTTACAGTTACCTACCCATCATCTTTTATGTTGGTAGCGAGTATGAATCCTAGTCCTGGTGGTTATTTTAACGATCCTAATGCACCTGTAACTTCTAGCCCTGCAGAAATGCAACGTTATTTAGGTAAAATTTCTGGACCATTATTAGATCGGATAGATATACATATAGAAGTTACACCCGTTCCTTTCGATAAATTAAGTGATGATAGAAAAGGGGAGTTTTCTGTTGCAATACGAGAACGTGTAACCCAAGCACGACAGGTACAAAGTTTGCGTTTTAAACCATACAATTCAATACATTATAACGCTCAAATGAATACAAAACAAATTAGAAAGTTTTGCATTTTAGATTCGGATTCTAAAAGTTTATTGAAAACAGCCATGGAGCGTTTAAACTTATCTGCTAGAGCTTACGATAGAATTTTAAAAGTATCTAGAACTATTGCAGATCTTGAAGGAGATAAGGAGGTTAATGGCTCTCATATTAGCGAAGCCATACAATACCGAAGCTTAGATAGAGAGGGGTGGTTAGGTTAATAAAAAAAGCAGTAACCTAAATTACTGCTTTTTTTGTTACATATTTTTTTGCTTATTAATCTCGTCTTGCAATTGGCGTCTTACTTTTTGTTCGCGTTCTAGAGCAACTTTCCTATGATCTTCAAAAGTAATCTCTATTTCTTCTAAGGCTAGTTTAGCAGATTTTGTAATAGCATTACTGTTTTTAAATTTATATATAAAAAAGATAAGTAAAGCTAATAAAGAAGCAATAATACTCCACATAAGCGTATTGTAGTTCGCCTTGCTCATTTGTAAGCCAAATAAAGACATATTGTTTTTTTCTATGTTGGTGGCTTCTAAACTGTTTTTAGTGTTTGATAAACTTAATTTTAAGTTTTCTATTTCTTTAGATTGTGTTTTAACAACTGCTCGCGTATCGTTTAAATTTTTACGAATTATTTTTAATGAGTCTAACGTGTGTGCTCTAAGTGTAAATAACCACGTCTGTTTAACGGCCTCATAGGGTTGTCCGTTAGCTCCTTTAAAATTACCAGATTTTTTTAATACAAATTCAAATTGACTATCAATAGAACCTTCGTTTAAAGATAAGCCATCATTTTTGCTAGACTGCGAAGAAGATGGTAAAGAAAATAAAACTGTAATAATTACAATTACTGTATGTTTAATATAATTCATTAAAAAAATCTTGATTAGGTGAATTTAAGTTTGTTCAATGACATAAATATATTTGTTCTAGAACAACGCTGTAATAATAATAAATAGACTTATCAGTTCCTAATTAAATACGGAAGTTTTTACACTTTAGATGTTAATTTAATTTGGTGTAGTCTGATTTTGTTATAATCTTGATTGTTAGTGTTTTATCGTGTTTTTTTGTGATGTTATTATTTTTTTATTTTAGTAAAGTGTTGATTTTAAATGTAGTGACCGTAATAAAAAAAATTAAGATTTAAGGCTACACTTTATAGTTTCTACTATCTTTACCAAAAAAAAATATTCATGAGTTTAGTTTGGGTTATACTTGGGTTTGTATTATTAGTCGTAGGAGGAGAGTTTTTAGTTAGAAGTTCTGTTGCTTTATCATTTAAGTTTAGTATTTCTAAAATGGTAATAGGTATGACGGTGGTGTCTTTTGCCACCTCGGCTCCAGAATTACTGGTTAGCTTACAGGCAGCTTTATCTGGATCGCCTGCTATTGCCATTAATAACGTTGTAGGTTCTAATATTGCAAATATTGGTTTGGTTTTAGGTATAACGGCTATACTTAGTAGTATTGCTGTAGATAAAGCTTTTTATAAGCTAAATTGGCCTGCAATGATGATTTTTTCTATGTTATTATATTACTTTTTAAGTAATGATAATGT
>CALHCQ010000050.1 GCA_937936645.1 uncultured Algibacter sp. | reverse complement strand
TTTCAGGTTACACAAGGATTATATCTTGGATATTCTTATGATTTAACAACAACAGGCTTAGGGAATTACAATAGTGGTACCCATGAAATATTATTACGTTTTGAATTACAAAAAGTAGGACGATTAATCTCTCCAAGATTCTTTTAAAAAATAAATAACTATGAAATATTTTAAATTAATAATTACGAGTTTCTTATTAGTTGGCTTTATATCCAATGCGCAAAAGATACGAGTTCGTGAAGCATTTAATGATTATAATGATTTTTCTTATATAAGTACTATAAAAGTATTAGAAAGAATAGCAGCAGAGGGGTATGAAAAACCAGATTTGTTTCAAAAACTAGGAAATGCTTACTATTTTAACAATAAAATGGAAGAGGCTTCTAAATGGTATGGGAAGTTAATAAAAACAGATTCTAATTTAGATTCTGAATATTATTGGCGTTATGCCCAAGCGTTAAAGGGAGCAGGTAACTATGAAGAGTCTGATAAATGGATGACTCGCTTTAATAAAAGTAATCCTCAAGATTTACGAAGTAGAGCTTTTGTATCTAAAGTTGATTATTTAGAAGCGATTGAATCTGTTAGTCGTACTGATATTGATATTGTAAATTTAGATTTGAATACTGAGTTGTCTGATTTTGGAGCTACCGAATACAAAGGTGAATTTATATTTGCTTCAAATAGATCTGGCGGTAAGATCTACAGGTGGAACAATCAGCCTTATCTTGACTTGTTTAAAGCAATTAAGAATGATAAAAATTCTTATGAAGATATAAAGAAGTTTAATGAGTCTATAAACACAGAATATCACGAGTCTACTGCGGCATATACACCAGACGATGAATATATGTTTTTTACTCGAAATAATTTTTACAAAAAACGATACAAAGAAGATTCAAAAAAGACAAATCGTTTACAATTATTTAGAGCTCAGAAAAATGATTTAGGACTATGGTCTAAGATTAGACGAATTCATTTTAATAGCAGTGAATACAGCGTAGCTCACCCAAGTATTAATGCTAGTGGTAATTTATTGTTTTTTGCATCTGATATGCCAGGAACTCTTGGTGAATCAGATATATATGTTACTGATTTGAATGCCGACGGAACTCTTGGAGAACCTATAAATCTTGGAGAACTAATTAATACACAAGGACGAGAAAGTTTTCCTTTTATAAATAAAAAAGGAGATTTATATTATTCTTCTAATGGTTATCCTGGATTAGGAGGCTTAGATATATTTGTGATACGTGATTTTGAAAATAAATTTCGATCAAATTCAAAAAATTATGTTGTAGAGAATTTAGGAAAGCCAATAAATAGTGTGTCTGATGATTTTGGTTATTATGAAAATTTAACCACAAAAGAAGCTTTTTTTACATCAGATAGAGAAGGAGGTAAAGGGAGCGATGATATTTATACTTTTATTATAAAGAAACCTAAACCATGTGTTCAATTAGTTTCCGGAATTGTTAAAGACAAAAAAACAGGCGAATTATTACCAAATGCTACAGTTGTACTTTTAGATAATACAGGAAAAGAATTAACTACGGTTACATCAGATATAAATGCAGCATTTAGTTTTGAAAATCTTGGTTGTGATCAAAATTATATAGTCAGAGCAACTAAAACAGATTATATAGGTGATGAAAAATTATTTACAACACCAAAACAAACTCAAGATTTAAAATTAGAGCTATTATTAGAACCTGATGTCCAAGAAATCAAAGTTGGAGATGATTTAGCTAAAGTATTAGATATACCAATTATTTATTTTGATTTTGATAAATATAATATACGTACTGATGCTGAATATGAGTTGCAAAAAGTATTGGCTGTAATGAGGGAATATCCAACAATGATTATAGATATTCGTAGTCATACAGACTGTAGAGCACCACAAGCTTACAATAAGAAATTATCAGATAACCGAGCAAAATCAACACGCCAATACTTAATATCGAAAGGTATTTCTAGCGACCGTTTAACTGCTATGGGATATGGCGAGAGTGAATTAGTTAACAACTGTGCTTGCGAGCCAACTAATAAGTCAGACTGTAGCGAAGAGGAACATCAATTAAACAGACGTAGTGAGTTTATTATTATAAAGATGTAAATTAACATTGTTTAAAATAAAGAAAAGGGATTCATCTTTAAGAGAATCCCTTTTTTTATGAACAATAGTTTGTATTTTTGTATACTATGAAAGAAGAACAGGTAATCCTTGTAAACGAAAAAAACGAACAAATTGGTTTAATGGCCAAAATGGAAGCTCATGAAAAGGCATTATTGCATAGAGCATTTTCTGTCTTTATATTTAATGCTAAAAATGAGTTAATGTTACAACAACGAGCTCTAGAGAAATATCATTCTCCTGGCTTATGGACTAATACATGCTGTAGTCATCAACGCGACGGCGAAACAAATATAGAAGCAGGTACAAGACGACTACAAGAAGAAATGGGTTTTACAGTCCCTTTAACAGAGTCGGTATCGTTTATATACAAAGCACCATTTGATAATGGCTTAACAGAGCATGAATACGACCATGTTTTGATAGGTGCTTATGAAGGAGAACCAGTAATAAATAAAGATGAAGTAGCTAGCTGGAAATGGATGCCTTTAGAAGCTGTTAAAAACGATATTTCTATAAACCCAGATGTATATACAGAATGGTTTAAAATTATTTTTGATAAATTTTATGCACATATAAACGTTAATACTAATGAAAGCAACGGTAAGTAGAAAAGCTCATTTTAATGCTGCACATCGTTTGTTTAGACCCGATTGGACAGACCAACAGAATAAAGACGTTTTTGGTAAATGTAATAATCCCAATTACCATGGCCACAATTACGATTTAATAGTAAGTGTTACAGGACATATTAATAAAGAAACAGGGTTTGTTATAGATCTTAAAGTATTAAGAGATATTATTAAAACAGAAATAGAAGATCAATTCGATCATAAAAATTTAAATCTAGATGTTGTAGAATTTAAATCACTAAATCCAACTGCAGAGAATATATCCGTTGTTATATACAATAAAATTAAAAGACGGTTAGATCCAGATTTAGACTTACAGGTAACACTTTACGAAACGCCTCGTAATTTTGTAACCTATTCAGGAGATAAATAAAAATGAAATATATTTAATTGTACTGTATTTAAACTGTTAAATCTAGTATCAATTAGTTACTTTTGTAAAACATTAAAAAAATAAATTATGGCAAATGTTAGAAACCTAAAAAAAGACATAAACTATGTTTTAGGTGATATTATAGAAGCAGTTTATGTTTGGGAATATTCAAACACAGATAAAGATACAAAGAAGAGCGAAGCAATTATTGACGAAGCAATAGAAACTTTTGATTTATTAATTGCTAAAGTAAATAAAGCTCAAGTAGAAGATAAAAAAGCTCATTTTAAGTCTATTACAGCCGAACTAGAAGAAAAAGGACGTGCTTTAATAGAAAAAATTAATAAATTAAGTTAAAAAAATCTTTTAAGAGCTTGTGTAATTAATAATAAGTGTTATCTTTGCCATCTCTTAAAAACGCCGATGTAGCTCAGCTGGCTAGAGCAGCTGATTTGTAATCAGCAGGTCGTGGGTTCGAGTCCCTCCATCGGCTCAAAAAAAACCATTCATTTCGAATGGTTTTTTTTTATATTATATTTTAAAAAACACATTTACTATTTTGCTTTCTGCGATCTCTTGTTAAGGAATTCTTGTAATTTTAAACCATAAGTAGATGTTTTAACTTTTGGTGTTAATGCATTATTTATGGTGTCTAAAAATTTTAATTTAGCATTGTATAATTCACTTAAAGCTAGGTAAGGAGCAACTTCACTATTTTTGTTGTTTAGAGCAAAGTTTATAGTATACAAGTATTTTTGTTTTAATAGTCTATTTTGTCGTTTCTCTGTAGCTTTAATCTTTTCAGTATTGCTATTTGTTTTTGCTTCAAGAAGTGTTTTTACAAGCTCTAAATTTTTATTTTTATAATAAGAGTTTGCTTTTTTATATTGCTCAAACACTTTTTGTTGTTCGCTGCCTTTTATGGTAGCATCAGTTATAAAGTTATTTGCAGATGTGTTAATTTCTGTTACTCCTGCATCTGCAAAAAAAGCAATTCTATTTTCATTTGCATCCTTACCTAAATACAAGTAAAATACTTCTGGAGATTTTATGGTACTATAAAGTATACCCGAGTCTGTAGGATTTAAAATTAAAGAATCTACAGTAGTTAGCTTGTTGTTATCTACTTTTTTTAAATAAATAGGTTCTTTATTTAAGCCTTTTACGTTAATTTTTACTGTTAAATTATGTGAAGATTTATTGCATGAAACAAACAGTAAAATAAATAACACAAGTAGTTTTGATATATTTTTCATTATAAAATTATTTTATTGCAAATATGCTATAATATTCTATTTGTAAAGAAATATTAGAGTCTTTTTTATAAAATAGCATGTTGTTTTATAGTTTGGCACAGTACTTGTTATGTAGATAGTAACATTCTTATTAATGGTTTATTGAGTGGTTACTTTAAACTTTAGAATGTTTAATCATAATTTTGGTTAGTTAAATTAGTTAGTTAGTAAAAAAGCATCTATTTATAGATGCTTTTTTTGTGCGTTAAAACTACAATATGTTAAATTTTAATGTTTTTTATCGATTTATAATGTTGTTTTGTCGTTATTTTAATACTAAAATGGTATATTTAGTGAGAACTAATTTTATAAATAATTTAGTTTGATGGATTAATTAATGATTTGCACTATGTTGCTGTTACAGACAAAAGCAACATAGTACAAAAAGCAAATTAAAGAAAACCGAGTTTGAGGGAGCTCGGTTTTTTTATGTTTAATACTTTAATTTATTTTTTTTGATCTAATTTAGCTTCTAACTTAAGTACAATGAAAAAAAGATTAACTGTATTCTTATTATTTACATTTGTATTGGCAAGTGCACAATTACCAAAAGGTTTTGTTTATGTAAAAGCTATAATTCCAACTTTAAATGTAGACTTGCGATATGCTAGCAAAAATAATTTTATTGGAAAAAAAATAAGTGGTTATCAAGACAATCAATTAATTTTAACAAAGCCTGCAGCATTAGCCTTAAAGCGCATTGAAGAAGAATTAGAGGATAAAAATTTATGTCTAAAAGTGTATGATGGTTATAGACCGCAACAGGCTGTAAATCATTTTATAAGTTGGGTCCATAAACCCAATGATACCATTAACAAACAGGAATATTACCCATATATTAAAAAGAAGAACTTATTTAAAAAGCAATACATAGCTACGCGATCTGGACATAGTAGAGGGAGTACGGTAGATTTAACGATTATAGACGGTCGTACTGGATTAGTTTTAGATATGGGGAGTCCTTATGATTTTTTTGGTGATGAGTCTGGAATTTACTACAAAAACATAAGTAAGCACCAAAAAGAAAATAGAGCTATACTTCAAACTGTAATGAAAAAGCATGGGTTTAGAGGGTATAGTAAAGAGTGGTGGCATTTTACATTAAATGGAGAGCCTTTTAAAAATACTTATTTTAACTTTGAAGTAAAGTAAGTAAGCTTAGTACCAGCGTTTCTTTTTCTTTTTTGAAGCTTCACTTTTTCTACCTTTTTTATATTTACTTTTATTAGGCGATTTGTGTACTTCTTTTTTTGCTTTTGGGTCTAATAAATAAGGGTGTTCTTCAATAACCTGTAATTGTAAACCTATAAGTTGTTC
>CALHCQ010000049.1 GCA_937936645.1 uncultured Algibacter sp. | reverse complement strand
AAAAATAATATTAAAATGAAGAAAACATTAATTGTAAGTTACACACCCAGAGAAGGCTCGAATACCAAACGTATGGTAGATTGCTTTATAGATCATAATAAATCGAAAACTGAAATTACTTTTTTAGAATTATCAGACACTCCTCCAGATTTATTATTGAAAGAAAATTTAAATCTCTATGTAAATAGAAATTTTGGTGGTGTAGCACTTACCGATGCAGAAGAAAAAGTCTTGTCTAAAAATGATAAAATGATGCAACAGTTGTTAGATGCCGACTTTGTTGTACTAGCTTGTCCAATGTATAATTTTTCTGTGCCAGCAACTGTAAAAGCTTGGATAGATGCAGTTATACAAGCAGGAAAAACATTCACTTATACAGAGACGGGTATTAAAGGTTTATGCGAAAATAAAAAAGCTTTAGTATTAATGACAAGTGGTAGTGATTTTAGCAAAGCACCTTACAATGCGATGAATTATGCAACGCCATTACTATTAACAAGTTTTGGTTTTATTGGGATTGAAGCCGAGGCTATAAACGCTTTTGGTCAGGTTGAATATGCAGATAAATCAGAAGAATTATTTACAACAGCTAAGGCAGAAATAGAGCAATTAAGTAGTAAATGGTATTAGTATTATTGAGTAATAAAAAAAAAGGAAGTGTTTTAAACACTTCCTTTTTTGTTTTTATTAATTTGTACGCATAGAGCGATTTGAAATTTTAAATTAACTTTTTCTTAAAAAAGTATTGATTTCAATGCTTACGTCTTCCCATGTTTTACTTACACCATCTGCGCCTTTGTGTAAATCGTAACATACTTTGTTTAAAGATGCTAAAGCATCTAAAGCATTCCAGTATTTTAAATTCATTGTGCCGTTTAATTTAACACGTCTTCCGTTAATTTCTACATTTAAAGGTAAATTTTTTGTTTCTCCATTCATGGTAATTGATGCAAGGTATGCTCCATTTACAACTTTAATAGTTCCTTTAATAAAATCGGTATCTAACATTTTACCAAAAAAGAACGTCTTGATTTTGTTGTCTCTAGAGTCATTTTTAGTGAAAACACTACTAATTGGTATCGAAAAGTTTAAGTTGTTTAAAGCATCTTGAGGTGACGTGCCCGATTTTTCGTTAAATTTTAAAGTCGTGAACTCTCCGCCAACACCTTTTTTAGCTGTTGTTTTATAAGCTGTCCATTTTACAGTAGTTCCTTCTGGCTTAACAACAAAATTGTTTGCGTTAGCGGTTACAGCAGTAGCTGTTTCGGTTTCTGTAGATTCTTTTTTATCGTTTTTACAAGAATATGCTGTTAACGCTAAAGTGAATAAAAGGATAGATAATTTCTTCATTTTTTTTGAGGTTTTTATTTATGCTAAAGTTACGGCTTTGTAGCTCAAATTACAAGCAAACAAAACAGATAGAAATTTAATTTTTGAAATTAAAAACTGACTTTAATTTAATTGGTATATGTATAATATATAGTTCGTTTTTTAATAAATATAAAAAAGTACCTTTTATAAGCTAGTGGCTAAAACTTTAAATAGATTGGCTTTTGTTTTAAAAAAATCATTTTCAATGCTAACAGCTTTCAGTTTTGCTGTAATTAATTTAGACTCTCTTATATTTACGTAAAATAAAGAGCTTTCTCCTAAAGTAAATTTTCGTTCTTCTGCAGTTAACATTTTTGTGTAATCACTAACAATAGTATCTGTTAAATTGTTTTGTACTGTATAAGATTCTAGTTCTTGGTTTATAGCTGTAATTTTATTTTTTAGAGTAACACGTGTGTTTTGTAATTCAAATTTTGTGTCTTGCAATTTTATTTTTGCTAGCTTAAGGTCGGCACGCTCTTTTCTATAAAAAAGAGGTAAACTTATATTTACAGCACTTTTGTATTCGTCAGTACCAAATGATCTTGGTGCATCTGGAGTTTCAGATAAAAAATTATACTGCAGGTTTATTTTAGGTAATAAACTATTCTTTTTTAAACGTTTTTCTATGTCTAGACTGTTAACCTTATAGTTTAGAGATTGTAACTTTGGATGATTTTCTAAGTTTAAAGTTTCTATATCAAATAAAGACGTGTTAAGTGTTTCGTCTACGGTGTTTAATGTATTAGTGTCTGGAATTATATTTTCCTTTACTTCTATGGGTGTATTGTCGCTTAACCATAAATAGCTAGAAAGTTCTAATGTAGATTTTACAAATTTAATACGCGCTTTTTCTAAATTTAATTTTCTGTCATTAAAAGCTATTCTTGCCTCTGTAGTGTCTATAGCAGGTCTTTCGCCTAATTCGTAACCTTTTTTTATGCCTTTAAAACGCATCTCGGCGTTCGCTAAAAAATTACTGTAAATTTCTTTTTCGTTGTATGTTTTAAGCCAATTAAAATAACTTATGGTTGCTTTGTAAAGTATTTTATTAACTAGCAGTTGTCTATCGGCTTTAGCTTGTTTTACAAAAAGCTTAGCTTGTTTAAGCATGGCAATTCGTTTGTTAATAAGAAAGCCTTTGGCTAAAGAAAACGAAACCCCTGCACTATAAAGTCCATCACTAGGTAAGCTCGCTTCCGGATTTAAAAATTCTCCTGAATTTTGTTCAAAATTAGCTTTAAATTCTACACCATACCATGTAGGTAGTTTAAAAGTGGTATTTAATTTATCGAAATACTCTATGTCTTTAAACTTCTTTCTATCGTAGTCTAGTTCTAATTTAGGATCGAAAGCACCTCGCGCTTTTAAAAGCTTCGCTTCGCTTTTATTTATTATTAAGTTAGCTTGCTTAACAATTGGGTGATATGATTTTACATAACCTAAATATTCGGCAAGGCTAATAACACCCAAACTATCTTGAGCTAGAGTAGGTGAGCTATAAAGTAATATTGTAAATATTAATGTGAGTAGTCTCATTTTTTAGCTTTTTTAGATGTTGATTTGTTTTCTGGTTGGTAGTAATTAGGAGGGAAACTATTTACTTGTCTCCATAACTCAAACCAAATAGGCACATCTTCTAGTAAGGCAATTGTTTTTGCGCCAGAGCCAACACGTATGGCTTTAGGCCATGTATGATCTGTTTCATCTGGAGCTAGTAGTACTCTGTATTTACCATTACTGCTTATAAAATTTTCTATAGCAACTACTTTGGCGCCGTAGGTACCATAAGAAACATTAGGCCAACCACTAAAAACAATTGCAGGCCATCCGTCAAATTGTACACGTACTTTTTCATTTAAATGTAAAAGTGGTAAATCTATGGGTTTAACGAAAGTCTCTACAGCAAGGTCGTACTCTGCAGGCATTATGCCTACAAGTTTTTCGCCTTCTTTAAAGGTAATACCTATACCGCCTGTTAGTACCTTGTTTATGTATCCGTTTTGCGATGCAGTAACAAATAGTAAGCTATTTCTTTTTTTATAGTTCGAGTTCGAGTTTTCTAACTTTGTAACTTGAGCTTCGGCATCGAAACCACTAGACTGGGCTGTAAAAATATTACTTTGCGCTTTAGATATCTTGTCGGCAAAGGTTGTTTTAATTCTAGAAAGTTCTATTTGCGCATTTATAACTTCATTTTTACTAGCCAAATATTTATTTTCTTGAGATATTAATTTAGCTTGTGTTTCTTGCAGTTTTAAACGTTTTTCTTCAACATCTTTAATTGCTTTTAAACCTTCTTCTTGTAATTGGTTTATACGGTTATATTGGCGTTCTGCAATGTTAATATTCGTTTTAGCAGCTTCTAGATCTATACTATCGCTTTTTACTTTTAAATGTGCTTGTAATAGTTTGTTTTTGGTTTGCTGTGTTTTTAACTTTTGCTCGTTTTTTAAAGCAGATACTTGTCTTTTTAAGGCGTCAACCTTACCTTTATATGCACCAACAGACGATGTTTTTGCTTTTATTTGTTGGTTTGTTCTGTTAATTAACTGATCGTCAAAATAATCACTTTTAATTTCAGAAATTCTTAAAATAGTATCGCCAGCCTTTACATAATCGCCTTCTTGCACAAACCATTCTTCAATTCTTCCAGGAATTTGCGATTGTATAGTTTGTGGCCTTTGGTTTGGCTTTAGTGTGGTTACTAAACCTTGTCCCGAAATATTTTGAGTCCAAGGTAAAAACAACATAACAAGTCCTATAATAGCAATTGCAAATAAAAAACGATTAAAATATTTGTAATAGTGTTTACTAAAAATATGTTGTGTAGCCTTATAAGCTTTTAAATCTGCTTTTTTATAAGGATCGTTGTGAGATATATTTAACATAATTTATATATTTTTTATTGTTGCAATTCCTTTTTCAAGAGCGATATGTTGATTGCATTTATTAATCCATTCTGTATTACTGCTTACTACAATAAGTGCCCATGGATTGTCTTTATGAGAAAGATAATTTATTATTTCCTGAGTTTCTTCAGCATTAAATCGGTCTAAAGGATCTTCTAAAATAAGTATTTTAGGCGCTTTAATAATAGCTCTAGCAAGAACTATTTTTTTTGCAACAGTGTAAGACATTTGTACACTTTCGCCATTTATAATAGTTTTTAAACCTTTGTCTTGGTGCTTAATAAAATCGCCCAAACCTACTTTGTTTAAAACATTATAAATCCTATCGTCTGGAATGTCTTTATTACCAAAAGTTAAGTTCTCTCTTATAGTACCTTCAAAAGGAGATTCTTGAGATAAAGACATGCCTAGTTGAGACCTAAAGTGATTTAAGTGTAAGCTATTAATAGATAAATCGTTTATAAATACACTTCCAGAGGTTGCTTCTATAACACCAGATATTACTCTTAATAAAGTCGATTTTCCAGAGCCACTTTCGCCAGTTATTAAAATTCTACTAGATTGGTTTATTTTTAACGATACATCTTTAAGTATAGGTTTTACTTTGTTAGGTACTTTGTAAGTAACATGTTCTAACTCTATATGTAGTCCGTTTTTAAACAAAGGTCTATCTCCTTCTTGGTCTTCAATTTCTTTATCAGATATTTGACCCAGTTTTTCAATAGAAGTTAAAACATCATAAAAAGATTCTAAACCTAAAATTAATTTTTCTACAGATGCTATTACAAGTAAAATAATAATTTCGGCGGCAACAAATTGTCCAATATTCATTTCTTGTTTTAAAACCAATGCACCACCTATTAATAGTAAACTTGCGGTTACAATAACCTTAAAACTTATCATTTGTATAAATTGTACAACTAATACCTTAAAGTGACTTTCTCTAGATTTTAGGTATTCGTTAACTAGATAATCGTTTTTTTCTAAACCTAAGTTGGTACCTCCAGACAGTTTAAAACTAACAACGGTTCTTGCTATTTCTTGTATCCAGTGTGCTACTTTATATTTGTTTTTAGACTCTTTTAAGCTTGTTTCAAGACCTTTTTTTGCAGTAAATTTAAACACAACAAAAATAAGTACTAATAATAGGATGCCAAATACAATAAAGAAAGGATGATAAAATGACAATAATATGAGCGCAAATAATATTTGTAGTAGGGCAGTAGGTACGTCTATTAGTATTTTTGATAGTCCTTTTTGAATGGTTAAAGTATCAAAAAAACGATTTGCCAATTCTGGCGGATAGTAGTTACGTAGTTCTGCCATTTTTATTTTAGGAAACCTATAACTAAGCTCGAAAGAAGCACGCGTAAAAATACGCTGTTGTATGGTTTCTATAATTCGAAGCTGCATAAGTTGTAAAGCTCCAGAAAAAGCAACACCTAGCGTTACAAGAATTACAAGTACCACCCACGAAGTAGATATTTGCGCCCCTTGTATTAAATTTATTATGGCTTGTATGCCTAGTGGTAACGACAGCGCTACCATACCAGAAAATATGGCATAGTAAAATATTTGTAGAATATCTCTTTTTTCTAACTCTAGTAATCCTACAAGGCGTTGCCACGGAGTTTTATTTGGTTTTGCCATAATTATATTTTTAAGGTATTTAGGGTAATGTTTATAAAAAAGTCGGACAAAGATGTGTCGTTCTTACAATTAGTGATAGAGGTAAAGTGTTCTTTTAAAAAATGTTGGTGCAAACTGCCCTCTGTAATAGTACTGGCTAAAGATAGGGCATATTTATAATTTGGACTTGCATTTAATATCATCTCAGAGATACGTTGCACAATGCGTTTGTAAATTACAAAATAACCATCTTTATTTTCTTGGGCGACTTCTTTTGTTAAATACGATTTAGAATTCTCGTTTATAATAATCCTATTTAAAATAACTTCATTAATGTGCGAGAAATTACTATCCTCTTTAGTCGTGCGACAAATAATGTTTATAGCTTTAGTTAGTTTTTCTTTAGCACAAGATACGCTGTGGGTTTCAAGTACCAACTGGTACTCTATCCATGCCCAATACCAAGACGATAAATAAAGTAATAGCTTATGCTTGTTTTCAAAATATCTGTAAATCGAACTTTCGTTAGAGCCTATGCGTTTTCCTAGTTTTTTAAATGTAAAAACATCAAAACCAAGTTCGTTAATTAATAAAATACTTTGTTCTACAATACGCTTACCTAAATCAGACGACTCAGGATCCTTTACATATATCTTGTCTGGTACAGCAATTTTTAAATTTGAAAGTAAATTATGCATATTAGGTTTATTAAATTTCAAATATAATAGTAATACTATTATGTTTGAAATTAAAGCTATTGTATTTGTTTATAACGCATCAGTAAACCTTATAGTGTATTCCTACAATATTGTTTTTGGGCTATAAATTCTACTTTCATATAAATAAGTTAAATCTATGCGCAAAATACTGTTGTTCCTTTAAAATGCATTAACTTTATACAACTATGAATAACGAGACAAGTAACAGAAAAGGTTTTATTTTTAAAAAGTACGAAGCTCCTTATCAATCTCCCTTCGATAAGCTTTTTGAAATTTTTAAAGAGTTGATAACGCATACTTCTGGCGATTTTGATGAAGCCATAGATTGGCTTAGAGAGTTAGATAAAGAATATAAACTAACAACTGCCGAGTATACTATTGATGATTTTATAGAAGATTTAAAAAAGAAAGGTTATATAAAGCAAGAGATAGACCCTAATGGCGATGGCGATATTACCATAACAGCCAAAACCGAACGTGCTATTAGGCAACAGGCGCTCGACCATATTTTTGGAAAAATAAAGCGTAGCGGACAAGGAAACCATAAAAGTAAAGGGCAGGGAATAGGCGACGAGCATACAGGCGATTTTAGAAACTACCAATTTGGCGACGCTCTAGATAAAGTATCTATGACAGAAAGTTTGCGTAATGCACAAATTAATCATGGAATCTCTAATTTTACCTTATCGGAAGATGATCTGGTTGTCGAAGAAACTCTGCATAAGTCTCAAATGAGTACTGTTTTAATGATAGATATAAGTCACAGTATGATACTTTATGGTGAAGATCGTATTACACCAGCAAAAAAGGTAGCCATGGCACTCGCCGAGCTTATTACAACACGCTATCCAAAAGACTCTCTAGATATTATAGTATTTGGTAACGATGCTTGGCAAATAGAAATTAAAGACTTGCCATATTTAAAAGTAGGGCCATACCATACCAATACGGTTGCAGGACTACAATTAGCTATGGATTTACTGCGAAGAAAACGCAACACAAACAAGCAAGTTTTTATGATAACAGATGGTAAACCAAGTTGTTTGCGTTTGCCAGACGGACAGTATTACAAAAACAGTAATGGTCTAGATACCCATATTGTAAACAAGTGTTACGCTATGGCACAACAAGCTAGGCGACTACATATACCAATAACTACGTTTATGATAGCTCAAGACAGTTATTTAATGCAGTTTGTGCAAGAGTTTACAAAAGCAAATCAAGGAAAAGCATTTTATACGGGGCTAAAAGGATTGGGAGAAATGATTTTTGAAGATTACGAAACAAATAGAAAAAAGCGAATAAAATAAAGCGGTATATAACTTTTTAGATAGAAAAGATTGAAAAGCATGAACAAAGAAACGATTAAAACACTTGGAGAGCTAAAAAAAAGCGGCTACATAAGTAAAAGTATTAAAGATGAATTAAGAGATAATTTAATTCAAAAAATAAAAAATAAAGAGACTGTTTTCGAAGGTGTTTATGGTTACGAAAATACAGTTATTCCAGAGCTAGAGCGTGCAATTCTATCTAGACATAATATTAATTTATTAGGCTTACGTGGTCAAGCAAAAACACGTTTAGCACGTTTAATGCTTAATTTACTAGACGATTATATACCTTATGTTACAGGTTCCGAAATTAACGACGATCCTTTAAAACCAATGTCAAGATTTGCTATAGAGCTTATAGGGGCTAAAGGCGATAGCACACCCATATCTTGGTTACATAGATCTGATAGGTTTGCCGAAAAATTAGCAACACCCGATGTTACTATAGCTGATATTATTGGCGACGTAGATCCTATTAAAGCAGCAAATTTAAAATTAAGCTATGCAGACGATCGCGTTATACACTATGGCATGATACCAAGAGCGAATCGATGTATTTTTGTTATTAACGAGTTGCCAGACTTACAAGCAAGAATTCAAGTCGCTTTATTTAATATTTTGCAAGAAGGTGATATACAAATACGAGGCTTTAAGTTGAGGTTGCCATTGGATATTCAATTTTTATTTACAGCAAACCCCGAAGATTATACAAACAGAGGAAGTATTGTTACGCCTTTAAAAGATAGAATAGGGTCGCAAATATTAACCCATTATCCAGAAAATATAGAAATAGCAAGACGTATTACTGCTCAAGAATCTAATTTAGTTGCAAATCAAAAATCTAATATTATTGTTCCAGATATAGCTAGAGATTTGTTAGAGCAAATTGTTTTCGAAGCTAGAGATAGCGATTACATAGATGCTAAAAGTGGAGTAAGTGCCAGGTTAAGCATTACAGCATTTCAAAATTTACTAAGTACAGCAGAGCGTCGTGCATTGGTGTCTGGCGATAATAAAACTACAATTCGTTTAAGCGATTTTGTTGGTATAATACCAGCAATAACAGGTAAAGTAGAACTTGTTTACGAAGGTGAACAGGAGGGAGCAGCATCTGTAGCATACAGTTTAATAGGTAATGCTGTTAAAAGTTTATTTGTAGGTATGTTTCCTGCGGTTAGTAAACTTCAAAAACAAGGCGCAGAAGGGCCATATGACGATGTTGTTTCATGGTTTTTTAATCAAAAAGAAGGTTTCGAACTTTTAGATGATTTAAGAAATAAAGATTACGAAAATTTATTAAAAGCGATTTCTCCTCTAGATGATTTACTAGGTGAATATCAACCAAATATAGAAAACAACGATATTTGTTTTATTAAAGAGTTGGTTTTATGGGCACTTGTAGAATTTAAGCTATTAAGCAAGCAAAGGTTTTCAAAAGGTACACAATTTAAAGACCCTTACGGTAATTTTATAAGTGGATTGTAAAATAAAAAAAGCAAGAGTTTGTAAAAACTCTTGCTTTTTTTAATAGGGTTGTTTTTACTTAGTAAAAACGAATGTTTACATTATTAGTTTTATTCTCGGTAAATAAATTACATAGAAAATAAAACTTAATTATTACTCTTGTTTTCTTGCGCCAATATAGCCGTGCATGATATTATATTTGTCTACCATGCTGCTTGTTAGAAAAAGATCTATAATCCAGCCAATTCCAAAAAGTTGACCAGTAAGCAAGTATAATATGCCTGTTCCTATTTTTCCTAGGTAGAATCTGTGAGCCGAAAAAACCCCTAGAAAAAACCACAGTAAATAAGCAATTCCTTTAGATTTCATATTTAGTAATTAATTTTATTAAAAACTAAATGTAATAAAAAAACTTCACATACCATTACAATATGTGAAGTTGAGAGTTAATTGGTTGAGAACTAATTAATTTATAATAAACTTTTTTGTGTATACTTTACCAGTTTTATCTGTGGCTT
>CALHCQ010000048.1 GCA_937936645.1 uncultured Algibacter sp. | reverse complement strand
CGTTTAATCCAACGGTAATTTGCCATGGATTTGTTTTGTCTTGTGCATTAGTGTTGCTATAACCTAGTACAAGCAACATAGCTAACATTAATCTGCTAAGATTTTTCATATTCAAAAGTTTAATTTTTAAGTGTTAATTGTCAACAAAAGTAAGTTGTTAATTCTTGTTAACAAAGACAAATATAAAAAAAAATAAAAATAGATGGTCTACTTTATTTTATCTATTAAGTGTTAAACAGCGTAAAAACATGTTAAAATATGGTATTAAGCGCGAAAAAAGCATACATGTATTCTTCTTTTTTTTGTAGTACAAAAACTTCAAAAAAAGTCAATTATCTTGTTTTTTTTAAGCCTGTCGCCAAAAATATATTCTAAAAATAAGTAAAAAAAGCTATTTTTTTTTACGTTTTATTCGTTATTGTAAAGTAAGGTTTACACAAAAAAGCGAGTTAGTTTAAAAACTTATAATATATTTGCGACTCTAATTTTAAAACAAAAATCATGAAAAAAATTATTTTTATAGTTGCCATCTTATGTGTTTCTTTTGTTAACGCACAAGCATATTCTGGAAAAGGAGATAATAAATTACAATTAGGAGCTAACTTCCAAGATGGAGCAACAGGTGTTAATTTAACTTATGACCACGGGTTTGGAGAAAACATATCTCTTGGTATATCTACAGTATATTTATTAAATGTTAAAAATTTAGATTTAATAGGAGCCGATTTTGGTGATCGTGTTGACTTAAAACTACGTTTTAATGCAAACCTAGGTAACGTTATTAATGTTGATGAGAATTTAGACATATATCCTGGTTTAAGTTTAGGTTTACATAATTTTGGTGGCCATTTAGGTGCTCGTTATTTCTTTAGTACAGGATTTGGAGTTTTTACTGAGTTTGGAGTACCTTTTGCTGAGTACGATGATGCAAATACTGCTGCAAACCAATTAAATAATCAATTTACGGTAAATATTGGAGCTGTTTTTAACTTATAAAAACACATAAAATAACATAAAAAAGAGGGCTGTTTTTTAACAGCCCTCTTTTTTATGTTATTAACTCTCTAGCTTTATCGTATACTAAATGGGATTCCCAACCACGATACAAAAAATAATCTATAAACTTCTTTCTTTTTTTTATAAGCTGTGTTTCTCTTATTAAACCTAAACGTTTTTCTGCAAGATCATTAAAGTACGTTAAATATTCTTCTTCATTTATTTGTTTTAAGGCTTCGTTTATATTGTATTTACTTATCCCCTTTTTTTTGAGCTCGAAAGTTAAACGGTTTCTACCCCAGGCCTTAAATTTAAACTTGCCACGAACAAAAGATTTTGCAAAACGTGTTTCGTTAAGAAAATCATGATTTAGTAAATGCACAACAACAAGATCTATAGCCTCTGGTATCATATGCATTGCTCTTAACTTTAACCTCACTTCTTGATGGCAACGCTCTTGATAGGCACAGTAATGCTCCAACTTACGGTAAGCTTCTTCTAAAGTGTATGTTTTATTTGACTGAATCATTAAAAGTAATTGATAAACAAAAGCTATAAAGCATCACTCTAATAAGTATATTTTAAGGATAAAATAAAATTTCTACCTGGCGCAGATATTCCAGAAGAGTATGTTCTATAGCGCTGGCTAGTGATATTCTCCAAACTAGAGGTTATTACCGTTTTAGTGTTTAAATTAAATTGGCTTCTAAGGTTTAAAGTATACCAAGAGGGTGCGTGAGGATTACCGTTAGCATCTAAAGCATAAATATCGACTTTTCTTCGTTCGGAAAGCGCTAATTCGTTAAAAGAAAGCGCTCCATTATAATTAGCAAATAAATCTAATTTCACCTTATTGTTATTCCAAATTAAATGGGTGTTACCAAAATTAGGTGCCACATGTCGTACAGGAGATTCTGTTTCGCCATCAAATTCTTTACCATTAATAATATTATATTGCGAACGTAAACTTAAGTATTTTGACATATCCCACAGGAAACCCAGCTCTAAACCATAAACATTAGCTCTCGATGCATTTTGTATCGCTTGAACATTACTAGGTGTACCGTTAAATTCAATTTCGGTTTCACCGTTTATAGAAAAATCGCGACGTACTAAGGCATTATCTAAAAAAGTGTAATACGTATTTACATCTAAAGTTACTGTTTTGTGTGCCTGTACTTTTAAACCCAATTCTACATTATAAGCATACTCTGGCTTTAAATTGTTATTAGGAACAACGACAGATCCTGGTTCGGAATCGAAAACCTTTCCAATATCGTCTATGTTAGGTGCTCTAAAAGCTGTTGATGTATTTAATTTCCAATTAAACACATCATTAGGTAACCAAGTTAAACCAAGAGCCCCTGTTAAAGCTTGGTTATTATTGTTAGAAGTCGTAAAAGGCAAATTTAGAAACCTGTTGTTTTCTACAAAATTGGCTTTAGACACAACATGGTTTAAACGCAATCCAGATTGAAACACCCATTTTAAATTAGGCTTATATTTTAGACTTGTATAAATAGCTCCAGACTGCCAAGTAGATCCATTTGGGTATCTAGAAACAGCTGTCTGTTGTGTATTATCTACTATATTTTGACTTGTTCCATTAGATAATATATGATTAAACACGTAAGCCGCACCATAATACAATCGTGTTTTTGGGGCAAGCAATTTTTCGAAATCAATATTAAAAGAATAAGCATCGACACGCTCTTCGGTTATGTTTCTTATTTGATCTCCAAAATCACGATTTATTCTACTTTCTTGAAAATTTTGATACGCTAGTATGGCCTTAAATTTATTGTAAAATTTAGAACGCTTACTTGACTTTGTTAATTGTAAGTTAGACAAAAACCATTTTTGAGGTCCATAGTCCCACTCTGCCGATCGTAACCCCCCATTACTACTTCGTCTTATTAGTCTATCGTATCTTGGTATATTGGATGTTTTTGTGTAGTGCAAACCTAAATCTA
>CALHCQ010000047.1 GCA_937936645.1 uncultured Algibacter sp. | reverse complement strand
CTTCTACGAATTAGAAAAAGAATTCCCTAACTTTAAATTTTACTTAGCACTTTCTGAACCTTTACCAGAAGATAACTGGAAAGTTAAAGAGAATATTGATGCTGAAGGTGATGGTTTTGTTGGATTTATTCACAACTGTGTAATTGATAATTATTTAAGTTTACACGAATCTCCAGAAGATATAGAATTATACTTCTGTGGACCACCATTAATGAACAAAGCCGTTCAAAAAATGGGAGAAGATTTCGGTATTCCTGACGAACATATTAGATTTGATGACTTTGGAGGTTAATCTTTTCTAACAATTATAAAAAAAGCTCTATACATATGTATAGAGCTTTTTTTATACGATTTTGCTAGGTATAAGTTTATGCCTTTTAACAAGTGTTACTTATTTTTGCATTATGAGCAAAGCACTTACTTTACAAGAGTTACATAATTTAGCAATGAACCATGTTGGCAAAGATTTAGAACAACGTGGTTTCGAGTTTATAGCTATAAACAGTAAATTAAAACGACATCCTCAGTTTGTTTGTATGGATAAAAATAAACAGTATTTTTTTGTTATTGTGAAGGCTGTTATTTTACCTAATAATCCTAACAATTATGATGTGGTTTGGATGGAATCTTTTAAAAAACATGCTAGAGAAAACGATGCAAAAGTTTTATTTGCAGGGGTTGGCATAGGTAGTACTAAAGGAGAGCATGAACCTATTTATTTAAATGAAGATTATTTACTAGAATATAATGGTATTCAAGTTTTAGAAACTAATTTAAATTAGAAACCTTATGATGTCTTTCAGTAATGCCATAGCTACTAGTCTTGTAAGTCTTCTAATATTATCCTGCGCATCAAACGAATCAAAAAACAAAAAAATAACAGGTTTGGTTTTTGGTACGAGTTATAATGTAGTTTATAATTCATCCAAAAATTATAAAAAAGAATTTGATAGCATATTTAAGGTTTTAAATACATCACTTTCTACCTACCTCCCTAATTCTGATATTTCTAAACTAAATAAAAAAGATCAATTTGTCGTAGATCATCATTTTGTTAATGTATACAACACAGCAAAAAAGGTTTACAACACCACAAATGGTGTTTTCGATCCTACTATAGGGCTTTTAGTTAACGCATGGGATTTTGGACCAGAAAAGAATATAAAACGATTAAATAAGCCTAAAATAGATAGTTTAATGGCTTATGTTGGTTTTAATCATGTATTGCTTAAGCATGATACCATTTTTAAGCCTAAGGATACGTATATAGATTTTAATGCTATAGCAAAAGGGTATGCTGTCGATGTTATTTCAAATTTCCTTAAGGCAAAGCATTGTAATCATCATCTTGTAGAGATAGGGGGTGAAATTAGAACATTAGGTGTAAATATTGAAAAGGAAAAACCTTGGCGTGTTGGTGTAGAAAAACCAAAATTTGACGGTACACAATCTATACTTAAGGCAATAACTTTAAATAATGCTGCCATGGCAACATCCGGTACGTATAGAAAGTTTAAAATAGATCGTTTTGGCCAACGTTATGCACACATTATTAATACTAAAACAGGATATCCTAGTAAAACTAATTTATTAAGTATATCTGTTATAACAAATAACTGTATGTTGGCAGATGCTTATGCTACCGCTTTTAAAGCTATGGGCGTAAAAGCTGTTAAAAAGTTTTTAGAATCTTACCCAGACATTAAAGTGTTTTTAATTTATGAAGAAAACAATAGCATAAAAACTTTAAGTTTAAATGGTTTTCCTGAATCATGAGAATTAAAAAATAGTATTTATTAGCAGTAAAAGCCAGCCCGTAACCAATAATAATCCGCCTAGTGGTGTAATTGGGCCTAGAAAACGTAGTTTTCTGTTTTTAGCAGCACTAATAACCAAACCATATATACTAAACGAAAATAAAAATATACCAACAGCAAAACACCAGAAAATACCGCTGGTTATATATTGATTATTAAACCCTAATATAAGCAAAACTATGGCATGATACATTTGATATTTTATGCCAACTTCGTAGCTTTTTAGTTGATCTTCATTTAATATTTTTTTTAAGGCATGAGCTCCAAATGCTCCAAAAACTACTGCTAGCATACCGTATGTAGCAGCGGTTGTAATAAAAATATCTTGTGTCATAATTCTTCTTTATAAACTACTGGAATTACTTCTCCCTTAGCTAAACAGTATCTTGTTATCTCTTGATCAGTTAAGTGCTCTGTATAATTTACGGGGCTTACTTTAAAACCAATATGTTCTAATTTTTTAAAATAGTCTTGACCATAAATGCGAACATGGTCATACTGGCCAAATATTTTAGCACGTTCTTTTTTGTCTGTGATACTATCATCCTCAAAAGTTGTTTTTCTACTTAAGTCTTGAGGTATTTGTAATATGGCCATACCGTTAGGTTTTAAGACTCTGTAAAGCTCTTGCATAGCTTTTGTGTCGTCTTTTATATGTTCTAGTACATGGTTGCACAATATAACATCGTACGTGTTGTCTTGAAAGGGAAGATTACAGATATCTGCTTTAACATCTGCTATAGGCGATAACAAATCTGTGGTAGTATAATCTAAATTTTTTAAAGCTTTAAATCGGTTTAAAAAGCATTGTTCTGGTGCAAAATGTAACACTTTTTTGGGCGTTTTAAAAAAATCAGTTTTTCTTTTTAAATATAACCATAAAAGTCTGTGGCGCTCTAAAGATAATGTAGATGGCGATAATACGTTTTGGCGTTGATTGCCATACCCATATGGTAAAAATTTTTTAAAACTTTTACCATCAATTGGGTCTGTATACGTATGGCCTTTTAAAAGAAAAGCAATTATTGGTCTTACAACATAGCTTATTCTAATAAGTAAAGGTCTTGGAATAGTGTTTAATATAACTTTAAAAAGCTTCTTTATCACAAGTTTTTAGTGGTTTACTTTTGCTATTATAATACAAGTGGCTTTTCGCGAAAAGGATCTTCTTCGTTACTTTTTATACCTAATGCTTCATATATGTAAGCAAATGTAGAAAGTAATTCAGGCTTGCCGTTAACTAGTGCTACATCATGTTCGAAATGTGCCGATGGTTTGTTGTCTTTTGTTGTTATAGTCCAGCCGTCTTTATGTTGTTTTATACGCTGTGTACCCATATTTATCATTGGCTCTATGGCTACAACCATACCGTCTACAAATTTTTTACCACGACCACGTTTGCCATAATTTGGCATTTCTGGGTCTTCGTGCATCGTACTCCCTAGCCCATGGCCTACAAGTTCTCTTACAACTCCATAACCATGATCTTCGCAGTACTTTTGTATAGCATAGCCAACATCTCCAACACGGTTGTTTGCTTTAAATTCTTTAATACCAACATATAGAGATTCTTTTGTTACTTGTAAAAGTTTTTCGGTTTCTTTATCTATTTCTCCAACAGCAAAAGTGTAAGCGTGGTCGCCATAGAATCCGTTTTTTAAGGCACCACAATCTATAGAAATAATGTCTCCATTTTCTAATGGCGTGCTATTTGGTATGCCATGTACAACTTGCGAATTAGGGCTCATGCATAATGTATTTGGAAAATCGTACAAGCCTAGAAAACCAGGAATAGCACCATGGTCTCTAATACAAGTTTCAGCTAATTTATCTAATTCTAACGATGTGACTCCAGGCTTAATGGCTTTTGCAATTTCGCCTAATGTTTTAGATACAATTAATGCACTTTCTCGCATTAACTCTATTTCTTCTAATGTCTTTATTTTAATCATATGCTATGGCCTTTCTTATATTTTTTAGTCTGGCTGTATTTTATAAACCATGCTATAATTGTAAAAAAACTATAGCATGGTTTATTTTATGGTTGAGGAATATAATTGTTGTCTCGTTATAATAATGGATGTTGCGTCATTGCTTCAGGTTGTTCTACACCAATCAATTTTAATATTGTGGGTGCTACATCTCCTAAAACACCATCTTTTATAGCGTTTAACTCATTATCAATTAAAATAATAGGCACAGGGTTTGTTGTATGTGCCGTGTTTGGAGAGCCGTCTGGGTTAATCATTGTTTCACAATTACCATGATCGGCAATTAGTAAAGTTGTATAGCCATTTTCTAAACCTTTTGTTACAACATCTTTAACGCAAGCATCAACAGCTTCACAAGCTTTTATAGCTGCATCCATAATACCGGTATGCCCTACCATATCTCCATTAGCGAAGTTTAAACAAACAAAATCTGCTTCTCCTTTTTCTAATTCAGGAATTAAAGCATCTCTTAATTCGTAGGCACTCATTTCGGGCTTTAAATCGTAAGTAGCTACTTTTGGAGAGTTTTTTAATATTCTAGATTCTCCTTTAAATGGTGTTTCTTGTCCTCCAGAAAAGAAAAAAGTAACATGCGGGTACTTTTCTGTTTCGGCAATTCTAATTTGTTTTTTATTATTTTTAGATAATACTTCACCTAAGGTCTCAGAGATGTTATCTTTATTAAAGATTACTTTTATACCTTTAAAATCGTCGCTGTAATTTGTTATGGTAACGTAGTATAAGTCTATTTTTTTAGTATTGTATTCTGGAAAATCTTTTTGATTTAACATTTCTGTTAATTCTCGACCTCTATCCGTTCTAAAGTTAAAAAATATAACCACATCGTCTTTTTCTACCTTAGCAACAGGCTCATCGTTGTTCGTAACAATTAAAGGTTTAATAAACTCGTCCGTTATATCGTTATCGTAATTATCTTGAATAGATGCTGTAGGGTTAGTGGTTTTAGTACCTGTGCCATTAGCAATTGCATTATAAGCTAATTGTACACGTTCCCAGCGCGTATCTCTATCCATAGCATAATAACGTCCTGTAATCGTTGCGATTTTAGTATTGGTTCCAGATATGTAATTTTCTAAATCTTCTACATAACCTTTTCCAGATTTAGGATCTACATCTCTACCATCTGTAAAAGCGTGAACATAAGAGTTTACACCCGCTTTGTTTGCAGCATCTATAAAACCTTTTAAATGGCTTGTGTGTGCGTGAACCCCTCCATTACTAAGTAAGCCTAAAAAATGAACGTTTTTATTGTTGTCTGCAGCATATTTTAGGGCGTCAACTAAAACTTTTTCGTCTTTTAAAGTATCTTGTTCTATAGCTAGGTTTATTTTAGCTAAATCTTGATATACTATACGACCAGCACCAAGATTCATGTGTCCAACCTCACTATTACCCATTTGTCCTTCTGGTAAGCCTACATGCAAACCATCTGTTCTTAGTGTTGCGTAAGCATACTTTTTAGGTAATGCATCTATAAAAGGTGTGTTGGCATTGTCGATAGCAGATACTTTTGGATCTGGAGAGTTACCCCAACCATCAAGTATCATTAAGATTACTTTTTTATTCATTTTTTTAACTTTTTATTCGCTGACAAATATAATAAGTTTAAGCTTATAAAGCGATTTCTTTATAACTCTAGATTTATAGTGTTTATAAATTACTCTTTACATCTTTTCAAGAAACAAAAAAAGCCTTTTAAAAGGCTTTTTTTGTTTTATTGATTGCTGTATTTGGCAATTGCATCTCTAATTTTTTCTATTCTATTATCAGGATCTGGATGGGTACTTTTAAATTCTGGAACCCGATTAGGTCCAGCAGCAGCTTTAAGAATTTCCATAACACCTATCATTTCTTCAGGATTATAGCCTGCTTTTAACATAAATAAAACGCCTAATTCATCACTTTCTAATTCGTCATCACGGCCATTAGTTAATAATTTGTTTTGACCAATATTACTTACCAAACCTCCCATGTCTGCACCAACCGATCCTGCTGTGGTTAGTCCTTGCCAGTATTCACTTTCTGCGATACGTTCGGCACTATGTCTTCCTAGTACATGGCCAATTTCATGACCAAGTACTCCAGCTAATTGGTCTTCGTTTTCTAGCTTTGCAAATAAGGCTTGTGTAATAAATATTTGTCCGCCAGGTAACGCAAATGCATTAATTGTATTTGGGTCTGCTAGTAAGTGAAACTCGTATTTATAAGGTGTGTTTTTTGCTACGCTATTATTTATTAATTTGTAACCTACTTGATCTACTAAAGCCTGATATTTTGTGTTTGGATGTAGTCCCCCATGTTGTTGTGCCATTTGTGGCGCATTTTGTAATCCAATAGCTATTTCTTTGTCTGGCGACATAGATATGGTTTGCGTTCTACCTGTATATTGATTTACTTCTTGTTGACTGCATTTCTTTAATGTGAAAAAGATGGCTATACCGACACCAATTAGTAATCTGAATTTTAAATTTCTTCCCATTTTAAATATTTTAATAATTTATGTACAACCAACCGGTATAGGTTTTGTCGCCTTCTAAGTCTTTAAAAACGTAATAATATGTAGCTGCTGGTAATAATTCTTGTCTTTTTAAAACATTATTTACATTGGCAATTCCACCCCATTCATTTCTGTAATTTGAAGTTTTATAAACTAAATTCCCCCATCTGTTGTATATTTCTAATACATTATCAATAAGCTCTGCTCCTTCAATAACAAAAGTATCATTTCGATCATCTCCGTTAGGAGAGAATAAATTGTTAATTATTAAATTTGTTTCTGTTTCTCCTATAACATTAACATTATAAGATCCAAATGTTATAATTTCATAATTATCTGCAATAAAAACATCTGACGATATTGTTCCCGTATTTAGATTTCCAGTTGTATTAATATTTCCTAAGTTTTCCCATTTATTGGTTGTCTTATTCCAACCAACAACACGAAGGTTATCTAAATTTGTTACTAAATTAGTTATGTTGCTTTGCTCATCCCAGGTTAATATTACTGTTGTTGGTATGTTACCATCAAAATCCCAAAACTCATCGATGCTTACTTTGTTTAAATTATCATCAAAAGTATTTGTGTTAAAATTTATTGAAAACGTTGTTGGTGTGTTAGGGTCTTCGTTAAAATAAGCGGCCGAAAATTTAGGGCTATTTGTTTGTACGGGTGTAATTAAAGGGCGCAACTTATTATCGTCACCAATAGGAAATTCAAAAACGTTGTTTCCAGTAAACGATGCATATCCATCTGTGTGTCTTGTATTGGCTTCTAAAACATTAAAAGCTTCGTTAACAAAGTCTAGTGCTATAGTAGGTGTATTTCGTGGTGTTATTACATGACCACTTATAAAGCTTAAATTATTAGATACTTCTGTGTTTATATTTAAGAGTAAATTATCATCTACAGCCACTTCAAAATTATGAAAACGAGGGATGTTTGTGCCAGATATGCTTAATGATTGTACCGTGTTATAAAAGCCAGCTAGGCCTAGGTTTTGATTAAGTGTACCATCGTTAATTAAATTGGTATGAAAACCTATTTCACCTCCTTCATGAACTTGCATAGTTCCATAATTTTTTAATGCTGTTTGAGCATAAAAAAAGGAAGTGGCGCAAAGTGCTGTAAAAAGTAAATATCGTCTCATAATGTATTATTTATATGCTGTGTATAAAACAACTAAATTATCGGCATGTTCATTTACGTTAATTGTAAAACCATCGTTTGTAAAAGCGGTTAAACTTGCTGATGTAACCCCTAATTTATCGGCATTTTGATTACCATACCTTATACCAATACATTCTGTATTATTTGCATATCTTGAAATATTGTTAATTGATGTTCCACTTCCTCCAACATATATAATGCTTTGGGAAATGGTATTATTTGTTTCAGCCCTGGCATAACCATTCATCGAGCCAAAAGAACTAGCAATCGTATTGTCATTGTTACTGGTGCCATTATTAGAGTCAATACTTGGATCTACAGTTTCTATGTTGGCGTGAGCTGTAAAAGTAACACTTGTTGGTTTAAAAGGTAGATTATCTATAGATTTAGGGCCTGTGCTAGAAATTATAAAGTGCCCTACATAAACATAAGCGTCCCTTGCAGCTAATTCTACCCAGTTTGTACCGTTAAAGAAAAACATAGTATTTACACTTGTATTGAAAGCGTAGGATCCTGCTGTTGGATTTGCAATGTTATTCATTTCGGTATCTGTAACGCTATGTATTTGTACCAACTCATCTGCTAATGGTGTTTGTGCTTTTATTAGACTTGTAAAGAGTAGAGATGCTATTATTAAAAAATGTTTCATTTTTTTATTTAAAAGTTTAAAATGTTAGTACTGTAAACATGAATTCGAAGTCTCTGTTAGCTCTATCTGCTCCACCATTATCATTATCTCCAACTTCGGCAATAAAACCAGTAGCGGTTTGTGCACTGTAGCTTACATCGTAATTGTCGTTACCTGCACCTTGAGGGTCTCTTACCGTTAATTGAATGATATAGTCAGCATCTGTTATACCAGCATCAGCTGTAAAGGTTACTTGGTAGCGACCTATACTAAGTCTGCTTACTGTAGCATTTAAAATTTTAGCAGGCGTTCCATTTCCGTTTATTTTACCCATGGCTCTTACTGGGCTCATGTAGAATGCTCCACCGTTTGAACCAACCTGAATTTGATTATTAGCATCGTCGCTTACAGTTTGAGCTTTAAATTCTGTGCCAGCTTCATCTGTATATGTTATCTCGCCGGTAGCGGTAGGGTCTGTAGCTGTTGTTGTGTCATCTTGTGTAAAGCTGGTTAATGTTTCGTTTACATCAACGGCAGTTGCAGTTGAAGAACTTTGGTATTCACCAATTTTATTTGTGTTTCCAGTTGTTAGGTCTGTATATACGCCTAGTTCGTTTGTTGCATCTGCATCAGCATCATTTCCACTAGCCCATACGGTTCCGGTTGCTGTCGCTGTTAAGACTTGACCTGGTGTTCCAGGAGCATCATTTTCATCTAATACTTGACCGTCTAGGTCTAATGTTTGGTTAACTGTTACTGTCGTGTTATTGCCAATTTCATCTATTCTTAGTGCTTGAATTCCACCTACTGTAAAACCAATTTCATCTGCTGCAGGTGTGTATAAACCAGTGTTAGGATCTCCATTAAAACGGTATGAAGGGGTTGTTTCTGTACCATCGGAGTTTAAAACACCTTCGGTTCTAGTTCGACCAGCAACGTGTAATGTGTTTGATGGTACGTTTGTGCCAATACCTAACCTATTATTAGTTGCATCCCAAAATAATCTATCATTATTTTCAGTAGGGTTTCCATCAGCGCCTGCAAAAAACACAGAGCCTTCAATGCCAGTATGTAATAGTGGGGATAAGTCTACAGTCACAGACTGCCCATTTTCAATTTCTATGGTTAATATGTTTGAAGCATCTAATGTAGCTGCAGTTAAATCTTGTTCATCAGTGTTGTCTAAGAAGCTAGAAAGATCTACAGTCACGGGGTCTCCATTTTCAATAGCAATAGTTAAAATATTCGTAGTAGGATCTATGGATGCATCGGTTAAATTTTGTTCGTCAGTATTATCCAGAAACACCGAAAGATCAGCCGTTGTATCCGTTTCGGTACCATTAGCCAGTGTTAAGATGTTGTCTGTTAAGTTAATGGTTTGGGCATCGGTATTATCAAGGAAGCTAGACAGGTCTACTTCATTTAAATTTCCGTTTTCATCGGTATACTCTAAGTTTATATTGTTCGGATTTAAAGCAATAGATGTTAGAGTTTCTAAATTTTTTACATCTATGGTTGTCGCACCTCCATTTTCGTCAGTGTATGTAAAGGTTCCGTTGTTATTATTTACTATTGAAGTTAGAGTTTCTGTTGTTGATAAATCTAAAGTTACATCGGCTCCATTTCCGTTAGAAAAAGTAAAAGTACCATCATTATTATCTATTAAAGAAGCTTTGTTTATAATAGTAATTCTTCGGTTTTCATCGGTATAACTTATGGTTCCATTTCCGTTATCAAATAACGAAGTGATTGTTTCTTGTGTATTATTGTTTGTACACAAGCTACTCCATGTGTTATTGTTGAATTGAAATAAACATTCCACATCTGTATCATAAACCACAGCACCATTTAATGGCGTTATAGCGGTTCTTTGAG